>NZ_JCBANH010000094.1:0-25602 GCF_059760925.1 Achromobacter sp. 1011791174 | reverse complement strand
CAATCCATCAACGCCGCATCCTCCCCCGCCGGCGCCAGCAGCTGCACCCCGATCGGCATCCCCTCCCCATCAAACCCCGCCGGCAGCGAAATCGCCGCAGCGCCCAGAAAGTTCGCCGGGCGCAGCAGCTTGCCCAGGCCGGCGTGGCGCAGGTCGGCGGCGTCCAGCGGTTGGGCGGCCTGGTCGCAGGCGGGCATGAGCAGGGCGTCGTGGCCCTGCATGGCGCGGGCGTAGGCGGCCATGTCGGCGTCGCGGCGTTGCAGGGCGGCCTCGTAGTCGGCTTGGCGGATGCGGCCGCCGGCCGCGATGCGCGAGCGCACCACGGTCCAGAGTGGTTGGGCGGGGTCTTCGGCCAGCGCGCCGTAGTAGCGGTAGGCCTCGTAGGCCAGTACCAGCGAGTTGTCCTCGGCCATGCGGTCGAAGGACAGGCCGGGCGGGGGCGTCCAGGTTTGGGGCGTGTGGCCGGCGGCGGCCAGCTGGTCCAGCGTGTGGCGCCACAGCGCGAGGCTGGCCTCGCCCAGCGCGGCGGGCCAGGCCTCGGGCGCCAGCACGGCCAGCGGGCCGGGGGCGCGCGTTTCGGGATGGCGCAGCGCGGTCACGCAGCCCGGGGGCAGCGCCAGCGTGGCGGCGTCGTCGACGTCGGGGCCGGACAGCAGCACGGCCAGCGCGCGCGCGTCGGCGACATTGCGGGCGATGGGGCCGAGCACGTCCAGCGTGTCCGACAGCGGCAGGCTGCCGGCGCGGCTGATCAGGCCGGTCGACGGCTTGTAGCCGACCAGGCCGTTCAGCGCCGCCGGCGCGCGCACGGAGCCGCCGGTATCGCCGCCCAGCGCGATCGGCGCCAGCCCCGCGGCCACGGCCACGGCCGCGCCGCTGGACGAGCCGCCCGGCGCGCGGGCCTGAGCGGCGTCCCAGGGGTTGCGTGCGGTGCCTTGCGTGCCGTTCTGGCCGGACAGCCCGAATGCGAATTCGGTCATGCGCGTTTTGCCCAGGATCACCATGCCGTGCGCGGCCAGGGCGCGCAGCGCCTGGGCGGTGCCTGCGCTGATCTGGCCGGCGCGCGCCTGCGAGCCCAGCGTGGCTTCGGTGCCTTCCCATTGCACGCTGTCCTTCACTGCCACCGGCACGCCGTGCAGCGGACCCAGCACGATGCCCGCAGCCTGCAGCCGGTCGGCGGCGTCCGCCTGCGCCAGCGCGCGCTCGGCCGTGACCACGCTGTAGGCGTTGAGCGCGCCGGCGCGCTCGATGCGGTCCAGGAAATGCGTGGCGGCCTGGCGCGACGTCAGCGTTCCCTGACGGATGGCGCGGCCGATGCCGAGGGCGTCTTGGAAGTGCAGGGCGGTAGCGGGTGCGGACATGGGGCTTCCTGAAAATGAAACGGCTTTCCGGACCTGGCGGTGCCGGAAAGCGCGGGGACGCGCCGCGCGGAGGGCGGCGTCGGGCGGGCCTTAGCGGAGCTTCTGGCCGACCGTCTCGGGCATGCGGATGAAGGTGATCAGCGTGATCACGGCGCCGGCCAGCACGTAGTAGAAGAACCAGCGTTCCATGCCCTGGCTTTGCAGCCAGGTCAGCAGGTAGGGCGTGGTGCCGCCCAGCAGCGCCACGACCAGGTTGTAGGGCGTGCCGATGCCGACGGCGCGCACGCTGGTGGGGAACTGCTCGGACATGATGGCCGGCGCGATGGACGTGTACATGGCGTACAGCACCAGACCGAACAGTTCCACCGCCAGGATCGAGCCGAAGGACGGGCCCAGCGTGGTCATCAGCGGGTAGAAGAAGATCAGGTAGCCGGCGGCGAACACGATCAGCTGCGGCTTGCGGCCGATGCGGTCCGACAGCGCGCCGAACAGCGGCTGCACCAGCATGAAGACGATCAGCGCGACGGTGTTGGCGGCGAAGGCGGTCTTCGGATCGGCGTGCACCTGGCGGATGGCGTAGGTGGGCACGTAGGCCACGAAGATGTAGAACGCGAAGGTCGTCAGGATGGAGAAGCCGACGATGCGCAGCACTTCCACCGGATGCTCGCGCAGCAGGGTGCGCAGCGGCTGCTTTTCCACGCCGGCCTTCTTGCTGTGCGAGAAGGCTTCGGTCTCCGGGATGGAGCGGCGGATCCACAGGCCGGCCAGGCCGCCCAGCGCGCCCAGCAGGAACGGAATGCGCCAGCCCCAGGCGGCCATCTCGGGCTTGGTCAGAGTGGACGTCAGCGCCCAGCCCACGGCGGACGCGGCCAGGATGCCGACGGCGGCGCTGAAGAACACGAAGCTGGAATAGAAACCACGGCGGTTGGACGGCGCCATTTCCGCCAGGAAGGTCGTGGCCGAGGCATACTCTCCGCCCAGCGACAGGCCTTGCAGCAGGCGCGCGGCGGTCAGCAGCAGCGGGGCGGCCAGGCCGATGGTGGCGTAGGTGGGAGTGACGGCGATGATCAGCGAGCCGCCGGCCATCATCAGGATGGTCAGGCCCAGCGCGGCCTTGCGGCCGTAGCGGTCGGAGAAAATGCCCAGCAGCCAGCCGCCCACCGGGCGCATGAAGAAGCCGACCGCGAAGATGCCGAACGAGGCCAGCAGCGCGGTGGTCTCGTTGCCTTCGGGGAAGAACTGGCTGGAGAAGAAGATGGCGAAGGATGCGTAGATGGTCCAGTCGAACCATTCGACGGCATTGCCTACACTACCGGCCAGGATGGTGCGGGCGCGCGACACGGGCGCGGCGGCGGCCCCCTGCTTGGCGTGCAGGGTCGTGGAGGGGCTGCTCATGAAGTCCTCAATCAGGTGTTTATTTTTGGTCAAAAAGACCGTCTAATTTTTATAATTTGGTAATTTCCGCCACGTTAGATTAATGAATATGGTCACGTCAAGTAAGGGTAAGCCCCTAATGCCAACACTCGATGACACCGATCTGGCCTGCCTGGTGGCCCTGCAGGCCGAACCCCGCGCGTCCTGGCGCGAGCTGGGGGCGGCCACGGGCATCGCCGAGCGCACGGTGGCCCGGCGCCTGAAGCGCCTGATGGACGCGGACGCGCTGCGCGTCATCGCCGAGCCCGACCCGCTGGTCACCGGTCGCGGCGTGGTGCTGCATGCCTGGGTGCGTTGCCGTTCCGGGCGGGTGCCGGACGTGGCCGAAAGGCTGGCGGCGCTGGACAGCTGCCAGCTGGCCGTGACGCTGGCCGGCTCGGCCGACCTGATGGCCGAGCTGACGCTGGCCGACGAGGCCGACATGCCGGACTTGGTGACGCGGGTGCTGCCTTCCATCGACGGCGTCGAGCATGTCGAGGCGCGGCTGGTGCTGCGGCCCTTCCGCCGCGCGGGCCAGTGGCGCATCCTGGCCGAGGCTGGCGCCGCGCTCGAGCCTGCGCCGTCCAATCCGCCCGCCGCGCTCACGGAGTCCGAGCAGCGCCTGGCCGGCCATCTGATGCGCGACGGCCGCGCCAGCCTGGCCGAGCTGGCCGAGCAGGTCGGCGTCAGCGAGCCCACCGCCCACCGCATGCTGCAAAACCTGGTGGACCGGCGCGCGTTGAGCTTCCGCGTGGAAGTCGAGCCGTCGCTGGTGGGCTTTCCGGTGGAGGCGGTGATTTCCGTGCAGGTGCGGCCGCAGGCGGTCAATGCGCTGGCCGCGCACCTGGCGCGCGATCCGAACACGCGCTGCCTGTTCGGCACCAGCGGCGCATCGCAGCTGTTCTGGCATGTGCTGTGCCGCGACAGCCCGCAGCTCTGGGACGTGGTGACGCGCCGGCTGGGCGAACTGGAAGGCGTGCTCAACAGCGACGTGGCCGTGGTGATGCGCGCGCACAAGCGCTGCGGCATCGTGCGCGCCGGCCCGCTGCTGGGCGCCGAGGGCTGAAGACGCGGCGCAGGGCCGGGATGAGGCGGACGTCCGGTCCGCGAGGCCGGCGGGCGTCTTCCCGGGGGGGCAAACGACACAGGACGATCCATGAGCGATAGCGATTTCTTCGACCTTCCGATCCGCCTGCACGCCGTCAATGGCGTGCGCATCGCTGCCCGCGTCGGCGGCGACGGGCCGCCGCTGTTGCTCTTGCACGGCCATCCCCAGACCAGCGCCATCTGGCATCGCCTGTGGCCGGCTCTGACGCGGTATCGCACCTGCGTGGCCGCCGACCTGCGCGGCTATGGCGACAGCGACAAGCCGCCGGCCGCGCCCGGCCACGCCGCGCATTCCAAGCGCGTCATGGCCCAGGACATGGCGGTGCTGATGCGCGCGCTGGGGCACGAACGCTACGAGGTGCTGGCGCATGACCGTGGCGCGCGCGTCGCGCACCGGCTGGGGCTGGATCATCCGACGGCCGTCACGCGCCTGATGCTGCTGGACATCGCGCCCACGCTGGATATGTACGAGCACACCACCCGCGCCTTCGCGCAGGCGTACTTCCACTGGTTCTGGCTGATCCAGCCCGCGCCCATGCCGGAGACCATGATCGAGCGCGATCCTGTGTTCTACCTGCGCTCGGTCATGGGCGGGCGGCCCGGCGGGCTGGCGCATTTCTCCGCGCCGGCCATGGCCGAGTACGAGCGCGTCGCGCGCCTGCCCGGCTGGGCCACGGGCATCTGCGAGGACTACCGCGCTTCCGCCACCGTGGATCTGGAGCATGACCGCCAGGGCCGAGCCGCCGGCGAGCGCCTGCGCATGCCGGTGCGCGCGCTGTGGGGCGAGCGCGGCGCGGTGGGCCGGAACTTCGATGTGCTGGCCCTGTGGCGCGCCATCGCCGACCAGGTCGACGGCGGGCCGTTGCCGGGCGCGCATTATCTGGCCGAGGAAATCCCCGACGCGGTGCTGCGCGAGGCGGGCGCGTTTTTTGGATGGGCTTGAGGCGGGCAGGCGCCACCGGCGCGTGCCCAGCCCATCCGTCCGTCTAGCCCTGTGACGCGCCAGGCGGCCTGCGCACGGCGGCCGGGTGCATCGCGACGGGGTGCGTGAGCGTTTCCGGTTGCAGGATCTCGTCGAGCTGGGCCTTGGACAGCAGGCCCCGGCTCAGCACGATGTCATAGACGCTGCCGCCGCTCAGGTGCGCCTCCTGCGCCACGGAGGTGGCATTGGCGTAGCCGATGTACGGGTTCAGCGCCGTCACGATGCCGATGGAGTTCTCGACCGATGCGCGCAGGCGGTCCGCGTTGGCGGTAATCCCTTTCACGCAGCGTTCGGCCAGGGTCAGGCAGCCGTTGCGCAGATGGCCGACGCTTTTGAAGATGCTGTGCGCGATGATGGGCTCGAAGGCATTGAGCTGCAACTGTCCGGCCTCGGCGGCGAAGCTGACGGTGACATCGTTGCCGATGACCTCGAAGGCGATCTGGTTGACCACTTCCGGGATGACCGGATTCACCTTGCCGGGCATGATGCTGGAGCCGGCCTGCATGGCCGGCAGGTTGATCTCCCCCAGGCCGGCGCGCGGGCCGCTGGACAGCAGCCGCAGGTCGTTGCAGGTCTTCGACAGTTTCACCGCCACCCGCTTGAGCACGCCGGACAGCTGCACGAACGCGCCGCAGTCCTGGGTGGCCTCGATCAGGTTGGGGGCCGTCTGCAGCGGAATGCCGGTGATCTTGCGCAGGTGCATCAGCACCAGCGGCGCATAGTCGGGATGCGCCGTGATGCCGGTGCCGATCGCCGTGGCGCCCATGTTGATCTCGCAGATCAGCATCACCGCTTCGCGCAGTCGCGCCTGGTCCTCGCCCAGCATCACGGCATAGGTGCTGAATTCCTGGCCCAGCGTCATCGGCACCGCGTCCTGCAGCTGGGTGCGGCCCATTTTCAGCACGTCCTTGAAGGCCTCGGCCTTGGCCTCGAACGCCTCGCGCAGGATGTCCATGGCGTCGATCAGTCCGTGGACGCCGAACCAGGTCGCGATCTTGAGCGCGGACGGGTAGACGTCGTTGGTGCTCTGGCCGATGTTCACATGCTCGTTCGGGTGCAGGACATGGTAGTCGCCCCGGTTCTGGCCCAGCAGCTCCAGCGCCCGGTTGGCGATGACCTCGTTGGCGTTCATGTTGGTGGACGTGCCCGCGCCGCCCTGGATCACGTCGACCACGAACTGATCATGCAGCCGGCCCTTGATCAGTTCGTTGCAGGCTTCGATGATGGCGTCGCAGCGCCGTTCGTCCAGCAGGCCAAGCTCGCAATTGCTCAGCGCCGCCGCCTGCTTGATATAGGCCAGCGCCCGGATCAGCTCAGGATAGGTCGATATCGGGATGCCGGTGATCGGAAAGTTCTCCTGCGCACGCAAGGTGTGCACGCCGTAGTAGGCGCAGGCGGGGACCGCGCGGTCCCCCAGCAGGTCATGCTCGTCGCGGAATGCCGGGTCGCTCATCATGATGGTCCTCGTTGCGGGACGTCGGTCCCGCTGTGGCGGGTGCGTTATTGTGATTTGATGGCCATGGTTTCGATCAGGGTCGGCAGCTGCGCGCTCATGGGCAGATCCAGGCTGGCGCCGGTGGGCAGCTTGCGCAGGAACCAGCGGCGGTACTGGCGCTCGATCTCGCCATCCTCGGCCAGCACCTGGAAGCTGTCCTTGACGAGCTGGGCGAGCTGCGGATCGTCCTTGCGGAACATGATGGCGTAGGGGTCGTAGGACAGGTAGTCGCCCACCACCACCATTTCGGCGCCGCCGCCCGCCTTGCCGTGCTGCGCCAGCAGGCCGTACAGCAGCACATCGTCGGTGGCGAAGGCGTCGGCCTCGCCGCGGGTCACGCGCGCGTAGCCGTCGGCGTGCGTGTTCACGACCTGCAGCCGCATGCCGAGCTTGAACTTCTGGTCCAGGTCGCGCAGCGCCTTCTCGTTGGTGGTGCCGGCCGTCACCGCGACCGTCCTGCCCGCCAGATCGCGGAACGAGCTGATCGGCGATCCCCACTTGACCATCACCTTGGTGCCGGCCACGAAGATGACCGGGGAAAAGGCCACGCGCTTCTGCCGCTCGACATTGCTGGTGGTGGACCCGCACTCCAGGTCGACGCGGCCCGTGACCACCGCGTCGATGCGGGAGTCGGCGGTGACCGGCACCCATTGGATGTCGACGGTTCTTTCGATGGCGTCCTCGATGGACGACACCAGCGCCTTGCACAGCTCGATGGAGTAGCCCACGGGCTGCTTGCGGGCGTTGAGGAAGGAGAACGGAATCGCGTCTTCGCGGTAGCCCAGCGCAACGCTGCCCGTGCTGCGGGCCTTGGCCAGCGTGCCGGTCAGGGTCGTGAACGTGATGCGCGCGGCGTCGGGCAGGGACGATGCGCCGCTTTCCTGCGCGCCGGCGGGGCCGGTCAGCAGGGCGCCCGCCGCGCAGAAGGCCAGCAACGGTTTCCAGACAGTTCGGGAGGCCATGACGGTTTCCTTGGAACGGGACTCAGGCTTGCGCGGGGCGCGCCTGACTGGTCTTGAGTTCTTCATCCATCCGCGCCGCATTGGCGTCGGCCTCGGCTTCCGGCAGCAGCTCGCCCTCCCATTTGGCCACCACGGCGGTGGCGATGGAGTTGCCCACGGCATTGGTGGCGGAACGGCCCATGTCGAGGAAGGTGTCCACGCCCAGGATCAGCAGCAGGCCGGCCTCGGGAATGTCGAACTGGTTCAGCGTGGCGGCGATCACGACCAGCGAGGCGCGCGGCACCCCGGCCATGCCCTTGGAGGTCAGCATCAGGATCAGCAGCATCGTGATCTGCGTGCCCAGGGAAAGATGGATGTCGTAGGCCTGCGCGATGAACAGCGTCGCGAAGGTGCAGTACATCATCGAGCCGTCCAGATTGAAGGAATAGCCCATCGGCATCACGAAGCTGGAGATCTTGCGCTTGACGCCGAAGCGATCGAGCGCGTCCAGGATCTTCGGGTAGGCGGCTTCGGAGCTGGCGGTGGCGAAGGACAGCATGAAGGCTTCCTTGATCAGCACCAGCAGCTTGAGCACGCGCGGCCCGAGGAACAGGAAACCCGCCAGGATCAGCAGGCCCCACAGCATGAACAGGCTGGTGTAGAAGTCGCCCATGAAGGCGGCGAACTTCAGCAGGATGCCCAGGCCGTTGACCGCCACGGTGGCCGCCATGGCCGCCATCACCGCCAGCGGCGCCAGCTTCATCACGTAGCCGGTGATCTTGAGCATCACGTGCGCCAGTTCGTCGACCGCGGCCACCAGCGTCTTGCCCTTCTCGCCCAGCGCGGCCAGCGCCACGCCGAAGAACATGGAGAACACCACGATCTGCAGGATCTCGTTGTTGGCCATGGCCTCGGCGAAGGACTTGGGCACCAGATGGCTGACGAAATCCTTGAGCGTGAACTTGGACGTCGCCAGGTTGGTCGCCGAGCCGATGTCGGGCAGCGGCAGTCCGAGGTTGTGGCCCGGCTGCAGCCAGTTGGCCATGATCAGGCCCAGCACCAGCGAGAACAGCGAGGCGATCACGAACCAGCCCAGCGCCTTGGCGAACACGCGCCCGACCGAGGCGGCGTCGCCCATGTGGGCGATGCCCACCACCAGCGTGGAGAAGACCAGGGGGCCGATCAGCATCTTGATCAGGCGCAGGAAGACATCCGACATGATCGAGATGTAGCCGGCGACCTGCGTGGCCGCCTTCTTGTCGGGGAAGTTGACGAAGATCATGTAGCCGATCACGATGCCTATCACCATCGCGACCAGGATCCAGGCGGCGGGGGGAATCTTCTTCTTGTTCATGTTGTGTCTCCATGATCCACGCATCGCTTTGATGCGCGGGAAAGGGCGTTGCGCGGGGTCTCTGCGGAAATGTCGCGGTCTACTGCGACGGAGCGCGGTAGAGGATGTCGTGGTGGCCTTCCTCGAATGTGCGCAGCGATTGCGCCCAGACCGCGCCCGGCCAATGCAGGTCGATGCGGCCGGACAGCGGGCGGTACACGGCCGTGTACAGCGTGCCGTAGCCGCGCGCCCAGGCGTTCTGGTACAGCGGGTCGGCCAGCAGTGTCTCGGTCAGCGTCTGCGCGCTCGCGCGGTTGTCGAGCTGCCGCTCCATGGCCTCCAGCCGTTCGTAGGCGCGGGTGGCGCGCGCGTGCTCGGGCCACTCGATGACGCGCTGATAGTTGGTGACCGCCTTGCGCCGCGTGACTTCCACGGGGCGGTCCGGGCCGACGAAGACGGTGGCCCAATCCGCCGCCTTGTCCAGCAGCGTGACGCTATAGCTCATGTGCACCGGCACGCGCTGCAGGATGGCGATGGCCTGGGCGGTGTTGCGCGCGGTTTCCAGCACGTAGCGCAGCACCAGCGGGATGCCGAAGCCGATGCCCGCGACGGTGCGCCCGCCGAACGACAGGGACGCGGCCAGGCCGTCCTCGTTGACGCCGTCCAGCGCGCCCCACAGGCAGTCGCCCATCGCCGCCACGCGCCGCCCGGTCCAGCGCGTGGCCAGCCAGTTTCCCTCCAGCAGCGCCGGTGCGAAGTCGTAGTTGCGCAGCAGCGCGGGCTCGTCGCGGCCTTGCGGGTCGATCCATACGGTTTGCGAGCAGCCGGCGATATAGGCGGGCGGGCACCACAGCGACAGGAAGCGGGCCTCCACATCGCCGCCGCCGGCCAGTTCGGCGAGCTGTTCCCAGACCGGCACCAGTTCGGGCATGTGTTCGCGCAGGGCGCGCCGGCATTCCAGGTAGGTCGGACGCCCGACCACGCCGCCGCGCAGGAACCACGAGCGGTAGGCGGGCCAGGAGCGCTCGAACAGCGCGTGCCATTTTTCTCCGGGCTGGTCCTGCGCGATGGCCTGGAAGCGGATGCTGATGGGCGGCATGGCGGCGTCTCCCCTACAGGATCTTGAACGAACCGGGCGCCGGCGCCGCGTCGTGCTGCGTCGTCATGACCGGCTTGCCCGCGTAGTAGTTCTTGATGCCTCGGATCCAGTCGCGCGCGCGGATGTTGAGCTTGAAGTTGTCGTCCATCGAGCGTCCGCGCGTGATCAGGATGCCCAGGTCGGCGCCCTCGTAGCGGTAGTCGCCCGGCCCGGTGATGCGCATGAAGAAGGCCTCGCGCTCGGTGTCGATGGCGCGGCGCTCATAGTCGAAGCGCTGGTAGGCGACGCTGCCGTCCTCGGCCATGCGGTAGATGCCGGTGGCCGGCGCGTGCGTCACCTGGTCGACCTTTTCATCGGTGAACTTCATCACCACCTGGGACCAGGAATCGATGAAGCGCGGCTGCGCCCAGCGCTCGTTGATTTCCTTGACGTTCAGATCGAACGGCACGCCCGAGAACTCCAGCAGGTGGAACAGGAACAGCGGCGCGTCGGCATAGGCGAAGGCGGCGTGGTTGGTCATCGGGCTGGCGCCGCAGATGCGCGGGTTCAGTTCACCCAGGTAGACCTCGCCGCTGTCGGTGTCGATCAGGAAGTCCAGGTCGAAGTAGCCGCGATAGCCCTCGGCCAGCAGCTGGTTGCCGAAGCGCTCGGCCATGTCGCGCGCCTTGGCGCGGACCTCTTCGGAGAACGCGCCGGGGAAGACCTCGTTGCCGCACCAGCCGCCCTTGTAGGGTGTCAGCTCGCGCGCGCCCACCACCTCGGTCAGCAGCGGTCCGACCAGCGTGCCGGACTGCGTTGCGCAGGCCTCCAGCGTGGCGCCGCGACAATTTATGCGCTTCATGATCTTGACCTCGGGGTCGTTGACGATTTCGTCCTTGTGCTTGTTGAAATCGTCTTCCGACGCGATGAAGAAGGTGGTGTGGCCCGAGTCGCCGAACGCCGATTGCACCACCAGGTCGCGTCCCAGCCCGTTGCGCTCGGCGATCTGCATCAGGTGCGCGTAGCTGTCCACTTTCTCCAGCGCGTTCGGCACCGAATGCACGCCCGCCTTGTTGCCGATGCGCACCGTTTCCATCTTGTTGTCGCAGCGGGTGCGCAGCGCCGCCGGCGGGAACCAGACCTCCATGCCCAGTTCCTTGGCCAGCGCCTCGGTCTTCTCGTCGAACATCAGGAACGTGGCCACCGGCTTGCCGCCGCGACGCTCGATCATGTCGATCACGTCCTTGTGCTGCAGCAGGTAGTTGTTGATGTCCTCGATGGATTCGAATTCCGCATGCGGCGATTCCTGCGGCACGAACACATTCGGATGGCGTCCGTCGAAGCAGTCGATGTAGTTGATGTAGCGGAAGCGGTTGACCCAGCGATCCATGCCCAGCAGGTTGAAGTTGGTGGCGCTGATGAAGTAGATGGGCCGCTCGTTGCGGTGGAACATCAGCTGCAGATCCGAAATGCTGGTGACTTTGTTGCTCATTTCTTGCTCCTGGAGGCGGGCTTCTTGGCGGCGGGGGACGCCGTGGCGGCAAGCGCCGGTTCGGTCTGCGCGGGCGGGTCGCCGGCCTGCGACTGGGCGGCGCGTCCGGCCAGCGCCAGGGCCGCGCGTGCGGCGGTGGCCTGCGCGGCCAGGTCCAGCGCGGCCTGGCTGAAGATGCGGAAGCCCAGCTCGGGCCGGAAGCCGTGGATCTCGCGCACATCCAGCGCGGCCATGAACTGCAGGATCTCGGCGCTGATGACCTGGCCGGGCACCAGGATGGGAAAGCCGGGCGGGTAGGGGATCACGAACAGCGCCGACACCAGCTCGCGGCCGGCGGCGATGGCCTGGCCGGCCTCGACCATGCCGATGTACTCGCAATTGGCGTCCTCGTAGGACAGGAAGAAGGCGCTGCGGATATCGCCATCGCGCGTCTCGGCGCGTCCTTCCACGCCGCTTCCAGGTTGTCCCAGCCGGTCTCGTCGTTGTAGTAGTTGTCGACGCCGGACTCGCGGTAGGGCGCGGGCACCATGTCCGACACCCGCAGGAAGCGGAAATAGCGCTTGAGCAGGGGGTGATGCAGCACCTGCTCGCGCAGGCTCATCGCCAGTTCGAGCTGGCGCTGGATCAGCTCGTAGCCTTCCAGTTCCACCTGCCTGCGGCCCACGTCCAGCGAGGCCAGGATCTGGTAGTTGGGCGAGGTCGAGGTGTGGGTCATGTAGGCTTCGTGGAAGGACTCCTCGACCTTGTCCTTGAAGTCCTGGTCCCACACATGGATCATCGAGCCCTGGCGCAGCGCGGTCAGCGTCTTGTGGGTGGAGTGCGTGGCGTACACGCGCACCCGCGCCCGGGCGGGGTCGGGCAGCAGCCGGGCGTTGAGCAGCTGTTCGTCGTCGTTCCAGTCGATGCCGGCGGCGAAGGTGGCATGGCGGCGGGCGTAGGCCGGATCCTTGAAGGTCTCGGCCAGCCGGGCGGCGCTGGCCATGCCGGTGCGCTGGCGGTAGATCGGATGGCAGCGGGCGAAGGCGAACCAGGCCTCGTCCCACAGGAACACAAGGTCGGGCTTGATCGCCAGGCATTCGAGCATGACGCGCTCGACGTCGTAGACGATGCCGTCGAAGGTGCAGTTGGTCAGCAGCACCATGCGCACGCGGTCCAGCGTGCCGGCGCGGCGAAAGCTCAGCAGCGTTTCCTTGATGTGGCGCAGCGGCACCGCGCCGTACATCGAGAATTCATCCAGCGGATAGGAGTCCAGGTAGGCCACCTGCGCGCCGGCCAGCACCAGGCCGTAGTGGTGCGACTTGTGGCAGTTCCGGTCCACCAGCACGATGTCGTCGGGCTTGACCAGCGCCTGCACCACGATCTTGTTGCAGGTGGACGTGCCGTTGGTGGCGAAGTAGGTGCGGCGCGCGCCGAAGGCGCGGGCGGCGTATTCCTGGGCCAGCTTCAGCGGCCCCACCGGATCCAGCAGCGAATCCAGGCCGCCGGAGGTGGCGGACGTTTCGGCCATGAACAGGTTCATGCCGTAGAACTGCGCCATGTCGCCGATCCAGTTGCTGTTCATGATCGCCTTGCCGCGCGCCAGCGGCAGCGCATGGAACACGCCGGTGGGCTGCTTGGCGTAGTCGCGCAGGGCGTTGAAGAAGGGCGTGCGGTGGCGCTCGCCCACGCCCTTCATGATCGAGCTGTACAGCTCGATGTGGTCTTCCTCGCCGAAGAAGATGCGTTTGAAGACTTCGCCGACCTGCGCCGCGATGGCCTCGACGTTGACGTCGGTGACTAGGTACAGGTCCAGTTCGGGCCGGATCTGCGCGATCTGGCGGCCCAGCAGCGGGCCGCGCTCGAACTCGGGCATGTCCTCGACCTTGCCGTCCATGCCGTCCAGGAAGCGGCGCAGCATGTGGTTGTGGTTGACCGAGTGGAATGGGAAGCCGTGGCGGATTACCACCGCCTGCAGGTTGAAGTTGACCAGCGTCGCGATCAACGCGTCCTCGAACGTGGGCACGACCACCACGTCGAAGATGAAGTCGTCGTCGGCGCTGCGCTTGCGCTGCACGCGCCGCCGCAGCGCGTCCTCCTCGCTGGCCGACATCTCGTCGACGATCAGCACTTCGAAGTACGGCCGGGCCAGCTGGGCCTGGCGCTCGCTGTCGGTCTCGATCTGCGAGGGCAGCTCGTGGTCGCTGTCCAGGGTGTTGGCGTCGTGGCGGTAGGTGCGCGCGGCCAGCACGCGGTGGATGCGGCGCGCGGCCTGGTGCGCGCGCGCCAGCTCCTCGCGCTCGATCCAGTGGCACAGCTCGCCGAACACCCGGCCGCCAGGGAAGGCCCAGTAGCTTTCGATCGGCGTCAGCGATTCAACGATCCTGTGCACGTGCGCCAGGCGGCGCGCGCGTTCCGGATCGTCCGGCGGCAGGATGGCCAGGCGGCTCAGGTCGTCGACCAGGTTGATCCAGCCGTCGGCGCGCATTTCCCAGACGCTGCGGTAGCGGCTCAGCGACGTGCCGTTCTTGATGGGGGGGGTCGGCATGCTTGTCTCCTTGCTTTTTTCGTCGCCAGCGCCGATCTCAGTCGGGCTTGGTCAGCGGTCCCAACGTATTCAGATACGGAAAGTCCGGACTCTCGCGCCGGTAGACCTTGAAGTCGCAATCGCGGTCGCGGAAGCTCTTGAGCGGCTGGCCCAGGTTGCGCAAGCCGAGTTCGCGCTCGCGTCGCACGCGCTCGAAGTCCACGCTGATCGGCACGATCTCGGCGCCGCCGTCGGCCTGGTGCAACACATAGCCGGAGGGATCACAGACGATGGAACGGCCCACGCCGCCGTCGCCCACGCCATTGATGTCGAAGAAATAGACCTGGTTCTGCGCGGCCGATGCGCGGGCGATGGCCAGCTCGACATCGCGATCGATGGTGTCCGTCATCGTCGGATGCAGGATCACTTCCGCGCCCATCGCGGCCAGGGTGCGCGTGGTCTCGGGGAACCACATGTCGTAGCAGATCGAGACGCCGAAGCGGCCCGCGCCGGGCACGTCGAAAACGCAGAACTCCGTGCCGCCGGCCACATCGCGTTCATACGGACGGAACGGGAACAGCTTGCGAAAGCGCGCGACGATCTCGCCTTGGGGATTGATCACCGGCATGGTGTTGTAGACCACGGATCCATCCGGGCCATCCACGCGTTCGAACAGCGAGCCCGGGATCAGCCACAGCCCGGTTTCGCGCGCCAGTTCGGTCAGCCGGGTCTCGGTGGGGCCGGGCAGCGGCTCGGCGTTGTGGTGCCGGGGACCCAGGGGCGCCAGCTCGGAGAAGAGCACCATCCGAACCCAGGGAAAGCGGCCGCGGATGTGGCGCAGGTAATTGCCCATGCGTTCGACGTTGTTCTCGAAGGCCGAGACGTTCATCTGCACGCCGGCGATGCCGAAGTTGCCATGCATGGCGCCGTTCATTGTGGATCCTTCCTTTCTACTGATGACTGCTGGCCGGGACATGAGTCGAGTCCCGGAAACGGCTTGTTCGCGAGCAGTCTATGGCTTGGGTGGTTCGTGAAGAAGGTCCAAGAATCGAATTGTTGAAGAACCAATTCCCTGGCGTTGAGAACGCGTTGGCGGCTGCCGGGAAGGCGCGCATTGCCGCGCTGTGCCGTTCAATTTTTCAAGCCATTTTTTCGATGCGAGTTCACTTTCACACCGCGTTGCGCGGCGTAAGATCAAGGCGCTTCGCGATGTGGGCGGGGCCTGTCGGTCTCAACGCGCGCATGGCTGCGAAGCGCAGGGCGCGCACTTTTTCTTGGTGGTCCCCGGCGCGTGGCCCGAAGTGATGTGGTGTGTGATTGGTCCTTTGAACAGGCCGCAGGAATGATTGAAGCGGGAACCAATCCTGAGACGACGCACAAGGCGCCGCTGGCCGCGACCGGACTGCCGGACTTCGTGCTGCGCCAGTTCAAGCTCGGGCAGCCGTCGCATCAGCAGCTGTATGGCATCCTGCAGGCGGGCATCCGCGATGGCAGCCTGGCGGCCGGCCTGCGGCTGCCGCCCACGCGGATGCTGGCGCGCACGCTGGGCATCGCGCGCAATACGGTGGTCCACGTCTACGAACAACTGACCTTCGAAGGCTATGTGCAGGCGCGCGTGGGGCGCGGCACCTTCGTCGCCGACGTGTTTCCCCGGCCCGTCGTGGCGGCCGGCAAATTCCCGCTGGACCGCAACGCGCCGCTGTCGCGCCGGGGCGAGCGCACGGTGCGCGAGGCGCTGGCCGCGCGTTTGCAATGGGGCGCTTTCGCGCCCGGCGTGCCGGAGCTGCGCATGTTCCCGATCCAGACCTGGAACCGGCTGCAGGCGCGCGTGTGGCGCCGCGTCGAGCCGGAGCGGCTGAGCTACGCGACGGGACACGGCGATGCCGGACTGCGCGAGGCCATCGCGGACTATCTGCGAGGCACGCGCGGCATCGCCTGTACGCCGGCGCAGGTGGTGATCACCAGCGGCACGCAGCAGTCCTTGCACCTGGTGGCGCAGCTGCTGGCGGATCCGGGCGACCGGGTGTGGCTGGAGGACCCGGGTTATTGGGGCGCGCGCAGCGTCTTTCATGCCACCGGCCTGGAGAGCGTGGCGGTGGCGGTCGACGGCGAGGGCCTGGCGCCAAGCGCCGCGCAATGGGCCGAGCCGCCGAGGCTGGCGTTCGTGTCGCCGTCGCACCAATATCCCACCGGCGCGCACATGAGCCTGGCGCGCCGCCGCCAGTTGCTGGACTACGCGGCGCAGCACGGGGTCTGGGTGATCGAGGACGACTACGACAGCGAGTTCCGCTACGACGCGCATCCGCTGTCCGCCTTGCAGGCGCTGGACGAGTCCGGCCGGGTGATCTACCTGGGCACGTTTTCCAAGACGCTGTTTCCCGCGCTGCGGCTGGCCTACCTGGTCCTGCCGCCCGATCTGGTGGACGGCTTCGCGCGCGCGTTGCGCGAGCTGTTCCGCGAGGGGCAGACGATGCAGCAGGCGGTGCTGGCGCGCTTTCTGGCGGAAGGCCACTACGCGGCGCACATCCGGCGCATGCGCGGCGTCTACCGCGCGCGCCACGATGCGCTCATGGACGCCATCCGGCGCGAGTTCGGCGAGGCCGTGCCGGTGATCGGCGCCGAGGCCGGGCTGCACATGATCCTGGGCCTGCCGCGCACCGTCGACGACGTGGCGGTGATGGAGCGCGGCCTGTATGCCGGCGTGGCGACGCGGCCGCTGTCGATCTATCACCTCAATCCCGAGGCCGCGGCGCGCGGACTGCTGCTGGGCTACGGCTCGGTGCCCGAGGAGGAGATCGGCCCGCAGCTGAGCAGGCTGGCCGGCGCGGTCACGCCGTTTCTGTAGGCGCCGGCGGCGTATGGCAGGCGTCGGGCGCATTCCCGCCTGGTCGCGGGCAGGGTCTTGTAAAAAGGGACGGTCTGCCGGTGGTAATCTCGCGCCCATGAGTTTGAATTTCGCCGATCTGTCCGAATTGCCCGAGCCCGAAGACGCGCAACGCGCTTTCAAGGCCACGGATTCCCCCTGCGTGGCCGTCTGCTCGACGCTGTTCGACGACATCTGCCGGGGCTGCGGCCGCACGGCCATGGAAGTGGCCAACTGGGTTTTCATGACGGAAGAGGAAAAGCGCGCGGTCTGGATCCGCATCAAGGCCCAGGGCTACCCCCGGCGCAACAATTAAGGCCGCCGGCGCGGCCGGTCTTGGGCATGTCACATAGCGCGGGCTAAATCGCGCTTGTCGACCACTTCCGGCCTCATCATGCGCATCGTCCTGGTCACGGATGCCTGGCATCCGCAAGTCAACGGCGTCGTCCGCACCTGGACGACCATGCTGCGGATCCTCGCCGAATGGGGCCACGAAGTGACCGTGGTCAGCCCTGAAGGCAGCCGCACCATTCCCGCGCCTTCCGAGCCCGACCTGCGGTTATGCCTGCAGCCCGGCCGCCAGCTGCGCCGCGTGCTGGGCGACCGGGTGCCGGACGCGCTGCACATCGCCACCGAGGGGCCGCTGGGCCTGGCCGCGCGCAAGATGGCGCTGGCCCGAGGCTGGCGTTTCACCACCTCGTTCCACACCATGTTCCCCGACTACCTGCAGGCGCGCATGGGCATTCCGGCGGCCTTGCCGTGGCGCTACCTGCGCTGGTTCCACCGGCCCTCGCAGCGCGTGCTGGTGCCCACGCCCACGGTGCGCGACGTCCTGGTCCAGCGCGGCCTGGGCAATTTGCAGATCTGGTCGCGCGGGGTGGACCCCGTCAAGTTCCAGCCGGGCGCGAGCCAGGTGTTCAAGGATCTGCCCCGTCCGGTGTTCCTCAGCGTGGGCCGGGTCGCGCGGGAAAAGAACCTGGACGCCTTCCTGTCGCTGGACCTGCCGGGTAGCAAGGTGGTGGTGGGCGGCGGCCCGGACGAGGCGCGCCTGAAGAAGAAGTTTCCCGACGCGGTGTTCCTGGGCATGCGCAACGACGATGAGCTGCCGGGCTATTACCAGGCCGCCGACGTGTTCGTGTTTCCCAGCCTGACCGACACTTTCGGCCTGGTGATGCTGGAGGCCATGGCCTGCGGCACGCCGGTGGCGGCGTTCCGCAGCGAGGCGCCGCTGGCCGTGGTGCAGCCGGGCGTGACGGGCTGCCTGGACGAGGACCTGGCGCACGCCTGCCGCGAGGCGCTGTCGCTGGACCGGCACGCCGTGCGGGCGCACGCGCTGACGCGCAGCTGGGACGCCATCGCGTCCGACCTGCTGGCGGCGCTGGCGCCGCTGACGCCGCAGGCCGAACCGGATCCGCCGCTGGTCCATGCGGGCTGATCCGCGCCGTTGGAAGAATAAGGGGTCGGATGCGTTCCGGCCTTGCGGCGCTTTCCCGCAAGGCGGCCAAACCGGTACAATGCCCGACGATCCTGAGGAGCGTTGCGACGATCCGGCTGTTCCCCTTGCGCGGAACACGGCTCGCCAGGCTCAGGAATCCCTGTTCATGCGTCCCGCATCCTTGCGCGGCGCTACAGCAACGGCGCTCACCTTTGTCGCATGTGGCGGGAAAGGCGAGCACACGACCGTCGTGGTGTTTCGCGTTGTCCGGCCCTGTGCGCGCCGTTCGATCTACACGTGGAGCTACACACCATGAACGCTGTGACTGACAAATCCTTCTCCGACTACATCGTCGCCGACCTGTCGCTGGCCGGCTGGGGCCGCCGCGAGCTGGCCATCGCCGAAACCGAAATGCCCGGCCTGATGGCCATCCGCGAGGAATTCGCCGCCAAGCAGCCGCTCAAGGGCGCCCGCATCGCCGGCAGCCTGCACATGACCATCCAGACCGGCGTGCTGATCGAGACGCTGGTGGCGCTGGGCGCCGAAGTGCGCTGGGCCTCGTGCAACATCTTCTCGACGCAGGACCACGCCGCCGCCGCCATCGCCGCGTCCGGCACGCCGGTCTTCGCAGTCAAGGGCGAGACGCTCGAAGAGTACTGGCAGTACACGCACAAGATCTTCGAATGGCCCAATGGCCAGAACGCCAACATGATCCTGGACGACGGCGGCGACGCCACCCTGATGCTGCACCTGGGCACCAAGGCTGAAAAGGACATCTCGGTGCTGGCCAACCCGGGCAGCGAAGAAGAGCGCATCCTGTTCGCCGCTATCAAGGAAACGCTCAAGCGTGATCCGAAGTGGTACTCGACCCGCCTGGCGCTGATCAAGGGCGTGACCGAGGAAACCACCACCGGCGTGCATCGCCTGTACCAGATGTCGCAGAAGGGTGAGCTGGCCTTCGCCGCCATCAACGTCAACGACTCGGTCACCAAGTCCAAGTTCGACAACCTGTACGGCTGCCGCGAATCGCTGGTCGACGGCATCAAGCGCGCCACCGACGTGATGGTGGCCGGCAAGATCGCCGTGGTCGCCGGCTACGGCGACGTGGGCAAGGGCTGCGCCCAGGCGCTGGTGGCGCTGCGTGCCCAGGTCTGGGTCACCGAAATCGACCCGATCTGCGCGCTGCAGGCCGCGATGGAAGGCTTCAAGGTCGTGACCATGGAAGAAGCCGCCGCTCATGGCGACATCTTCGTGACGGCCACCGGCAACTTCCACGTCATCACGCGCGAGCACATGAACGCCATGAAGGACCAGGCCATCGTGTGCAACATCGGCCACTTCGACAACGAGATCGATGTCGCCTCGCTGGCCGACTGCAAGTGGGAAGAGATCAAGCCCCAGGTCGACCACGTGATCTTCCCGGACGGCAAGCGCATCATCCTGCTGGCCCAGGGCCGCCTCGTGAACCTGGGCTGCGCCACCGGCCACCCCTCGTTCGTGATGTCCTCGTCCTTCGCCAACCAGACCATCGCGCAGATCGAGCTGTACACGCGCAATGAAGCCTACAAGTCGGGCGAAGTCTACGTGCTGCCCAAGCACCTGGACGAGAAGGTCGCGCGCCTGCACCTGAAGAAGCTGGGCGTGAACCTGACCACGCTGCGCAAGGACCAGGCCGACTACATCAGCGTGCCGGTCGAAGGTCCTTACAAGCCGAATCACTACCGCTACTGATGCTTGTAGCAAAATAGGGGGACGCCACGCCATGTCGGCGCGGCGTTTTCCGGTTCCAGGGCAAGGCGGCCGCAACCGGGCCGCCGGGTCCCGGAGCTTCAAGACTGGAGGTTGAGCATGTCCATGATTCTCGTCTGGATCCTGAACGCGGTGGCCCTGCTGGCGGTCGCCTACCTGCTGCCCGGCATCACGGTGGCCAGTTTCGGTTCGGCGCTGATCGCCGCGCTGGTGCTGGGCCTGGTGAACATGCTGGTCAAGCCGGTGCTGGTGCTGCTGACGCTGCCCATCACCATCGTCACGCTCGGCCTCTTTCTCATCGTGATCAACGCCTTGTTGTTCTGGTTCGTCGGCTCCGTGCTGAAGGGCTTCCAGGTCAACGGGTTCTGGTGGGCCGTGGGGGGAGCGATCCTCTACAGCATCATCTCCGGCCTGCTGACCAAGCTGATCCCGTAGAGGGGGAAGGCCCACCCCCGAAGCGCTGCGCGCTTCCCCCTCCAGGGGGCATGCCTGCGGACCGGCGGAGCCGGATCCGCGGCATCCCGATGGGGCCGCCCAGTGCGGCGCCCGTTACGTGGCTTCAGGTGGACGGCTCTTGTCCAGCGGTTTCCGGTGGATTGACACTTGTTTCAAGGGGCGCGGTCAGCGTCATGGATAACTGAAATGTCCGAATCGACTTCTCCTGCATTCAGCCTGGAGTTCTTTCCCCCCCGTGACCTGGCCGGCCAGGAACGGCTGGTGCGCGCGGCCAAGCAGATGCTGGCGATCCAGCCCAAGTACGTCAGCGTGACGTTCGGCGCGGGCGGCTCGACGCGCGCCGGCACCGCCGACGCGGTGCGCACGCTGCGCAACCTGGGTTGCGACGCGGCGCCGCACCTGTCCTGCGTGGGCGCGTCCCGCCAGGACCTGCGCGACATCCTGCAGGCCTACAAGAACGAAGGCGTGCGGCGCGTGGTCGCGCTGCGCGGCGACCTGCCGTCCGGCATGGGCGGCGACGCGGGCGAGCTGCGCTATGCCAACGAGCTGGTGTCCTTCATCCGCGAGGAAACCGGCGACTGGTTCCACATCGAAGTGGCGGCCTATCCCGAAATGCACCCGCAGGCCGCCAGTCCGTCGGCCGACCTGGCGCATTTCGTGGCCAAGGTGCGGGCCGGCGCCAACGCTGCCATCACGCAGTATTTCTTCAACGCCGACGCCTATTTCGACTTCGTCGACCGGGCCCAGGCCAAGGGCGTGAACGTGCCGATCGTGCCGGGCATCATGCCCATCACCAACCACTCGCAGCTGCTGCGCTTCTCGGAAATGTGCGGCGCCGAAGTGCCGCGCTGGATCCGTCTGCGCCTGGCCGAGTTCGGCGACGACAAGGCCTCGATCCGCGCCTTCGGCGTGGACGTGGTGACCGAGCTGTGCCAGACCCTGCTGGACAACGGCGCGCCGGGCGTGCATTTCTATACGCTCAACCACGCCGAGGCGCCGATGGCGATCTGGCGCGAGTTGTCGCGTTGATCGTTCGGGCAAGCGATACATGAAGAAAGCCGGCGCATGCCGGCTTTTTTCATGGCATTTCGCAAGCGGGCCAGGCTCAGCAGGGCGGCCAGCGTTGGCGCCAGAAACACGAAAGCCCGCAGCAATTGCTTGCATACGGGCCTCGGATGGTGGGCACGTGAAATTCACATGCGTTGGCCGCAGTGTAGGACAGCCCGGAATTGCGTACAAGCGAACATGCGCAGTCTCTAGTTCAACTGATCCGACCCCGGCCCCTCGGCCAGCACCTGCGGCGCCGGGTAGCTTTCCTGCGGCACGTCCATGGGGTCGACCCGCTTGGGCTGGTGCACGCGGCTGGCGGGCACCAGGGAGTCGGGCGACTCGGGGTTGGTCCACAGCGGGTCGGGGATTTCGGCGAAGACCTGGCGCAGGCGTTCGCCCCAGGTGCCGCGGATCATGCGGAAGTATTCGTTGTGCTCGTCGATGCTGGCGAAGTGCGTGACGCGCAGCGTGCCGGTGTCGTAGACCAGCAGGTCCAGTGGCAGGCCGACCGAGATGTTCGAGCGCAGCGTGGAATCCATGGAGATCAGCGCGCACTTGGCGGCCTCGTCCAGCGGCGTATCGGGTTGCAGCACGCGGTCCAGGATGGGCTTGCCGTACTTGGCCTCGCCGATCTGGAAGTACGGGCATTCCTCGCCAGCCTCGATGAAGTTGCCGGCGGCGTAGATCTGGAACAGCCGGCAGCGTTCGGCGCCGATCTGGCCCCCGAAAATCAGGCTGACGTTGAAGTCCACGCCCTGCTCGCGCAGCGCGTCGGCCTCGCGGCGGTAGACCTCGCGCACGGCGTTGCCGATGCGGCGCGCGGCCTCGAACATATCGGGCGCGTTCCACAGCGTTTCGCCGCCTTCCTGCTGCTGGCGGGCCAGGCCGTCCAGCACGGCCTGGCTGACGGCCAGGTTGCCGGCGGTCATCAGGACCATCACGCGTTCGCCGGGGCGTTCGAAGACGGTCATCTTGCGGTAGACGCTGATCTGGTCCACCCCCGCATTGGTGCGGGAGTCGGACAGGAAAACCAGGCCGGCGTTCAGGCGGGCGGCGACGCAGTAGGTCATGATCGGAGCAGGGGAAAAGCCACGCCGCATTGTAGTGCGGCGCGGCCCGCGTGCACGGCGGGGGTCATTGCTGCGCCGCGGTCTGCACCTGCACGGTGACTTTCATGGATTCCTCGCCGCCGCCATTGCGCACGCCGCGCACCGGCGAGGCCGAGTCGTAGTCGCGCGCCACGGCCAGCCGGCAATGGCATTCCGAGGCGAACTGGCGGTTGGTGATGTCCACGCTGGTCCAGCCCGCGCCCGGCAGCCAGATGTCGGCCCAGGCGTGGCTGGCGGCGTGCTCGGCGGTGGTGTACAGATACCCGCTGACGTAGCGCGCGGGCACGCCCAGGCCGCGCGCGCAGGCCAGGAACAGGTGGGCGTGGTCCTGGCAGACGCCGTGGCCCATGGCCAGCACCTGGTTGGCCGCGGTGGTCACGTCGGTCATGCCGGGCTCATACGCTACGCGGTCGCAGATGGCGCGCGCCAGCGCCAGCGCGTCGTCGGGCGTGTTCAGGCCGTCGGGCAGCGCGTGGCGGGTGAAGGCCAGGATGGTCTCGTCGGCCTGGGTCAGCGCCGTCTGCACGCAGTAGGCATGCACCGGCAGCCGGCTGTCCTCGCCGCCCAGCGCGCCGCGCGCGAGCGCGCCCACCACAACCTGTCCGACCACGCGCAGCTCGATGTCGGTGTGCGGGCGGTTCAGCGTCAGGGTATGGGTGATGTTGCCGTAGGCGTCCACTTGTCGCTCCAGCGCGCCGGGCGCCTCGATATGCCAGCGCAGCACGCGCTGGTGCTCGTCGTCGCGCGGCGTGAGGCGCAGCGTCTGGATGCTGTAGGTCACCGGCGCGGTGTAGCGGTAATGGGTCACGTGGGTGATGATCTGTTTCATGCTGCGCTCCTACGCCGACAAGGGCACCAGGAAGTCCTGGCTGATGCGGTTGCCGAGATCGTTGATGCGGTCCAGGAAGTGCTCCAGGTACTGGTGCAACCCGCTGGCCAGGATGTCCTCGACGCGCCCGTATTGCAGTTCCGCGCGCAGCATGCCGGTGCGGCGCTGCGTTTCCGCCGAGCGCTGGTTGGCCACGCGCGCCAGGTCGTCGGACAGCGAGTGGATCGCGGCCAGCAGCGAGCGCGGCATGTCCGGCCGAAGGATCAGCAGCTCGGCCACGCGATCGGGCGTGATCACGTCGCGGTAGACCTTGCGGTAGATCTCCAGGCCCGACACCGAGCTGAGCAGCGCCGACCAGCGGTAGAACTCGCTTTGCGCGGCCGTCGGCGGCGCGGCGGCGTCGTTGCGCGCCTCGCCGGCGTGGCCGTTGCCGCCGCGTTCGTGGAACTTCACGTCCAGCATGCGCGCGGTGTTGTCGGCGCGTTCCAGGTGCATGCCGATGCGCATGAAATACAGCGCTTCGTCTTCCAGCATGGTGCCGATGGTGACGCCGCGCGCCAGGTGCGAGCGGAACTTCATCCATTCGAAGAACTCGCCCGGATTGCGTTCCAGCAGGCCGGTGTGCAGGTGCTTCTGCAGTTCCAGCCAGGTGGTGTTGTAGGTTTCCCAGACCTCGGTGGTCAGGCTGCCGCGCACGGCGCGCGCGTTCTCGCGGGCGGCGTGCACGCAGGAATAGATGGACGAGGGATTGTCGGCGTCGCGCACCATGAAGTGCAGCACGTCGTGCGGCGAGATGGCGGCGTGCCGGGCGCGGTACAGGCCCTGCAGCTCGGAGATGCGCAGCACGGCCAGCCACGAGCCCTCGCGCGCCTGCGCGTCCTGCGGCAGCAGCGACATCTGCAGGTTCACGTCCAGCATGCGGGCCGTGTTCTCGGCGCGCTCGGTGTAGCGGCACATCCAGAACAGGTTGTCGGCGGTTCGGCTCAGCATGGTTCAGTCCTCCAGTACCCACGTATCCTTGGTGCCGCCGCCCTGGCTGCTGTTGACCACCAGCGAGCCTTCGGTCAGCGCCACGCGGCACAGTCCGCCTGGCACCGTGCGGATGTCCTTGCCGCACAGCACGTAGGGGCGCAGGTCGACGTGGCGCGGCGCCACGCCGGACTCGACGTAGGTGGGCACGGTGGACAGCGCCAGCGTCGGCTGGGCGATGTAATTGGCGGGGTTGGCGCGCACGCGGTCCTTGAAGGCCTCGACCTCGGCGCGCGTGGCCGACGGCCCGACCAGCATGCCGTAGCCGCCCGCGCCATGCACCTCCTTGACCACCAGCTCGTGCATGCGGTCCAGCACGTGCGACAGCTCGTCGGGCCGCGCGCAGCGCCAGGTGGGCACGTTCGACAGGATCGGTTCCTGGCCCAGGTAGAAGCGGATCATGTCCGGCACGTACAGGTAGGTGGACTTGTCGTCGGCGATGCCGGTGCCGATGGCGTTGGCCAGCGTGACGCGGCCGGCGCGGTAGACCGACAGCAGGCCCGGCACGCCCAGCGCTGAATCAGCGCGGAACGACAGCGGGTCCAGGAAATCGTCGTCCAGCCGGCGGTAGATCACGTCCACCTTGCGCGGGCCCTGCGTGGTGCGCATGTAGACCGTGTTCTGTTCGACGAACAGATCCTGGCCCTCGACCAGCTCCACGCCCATCTGCTGCGCCAGGAAGGCGTGCTCGAAATAGGCCGAGTTGTACATGCCCGGCGTCAGCACGACCACGGTGGGCGCGTCGCCGCCGTGCGGCGCGACCTCGCGCAGATTGTCCAGCAGCAGGTCGGGGTAATGCGCTACGGGTTCGACCTTGATGCGGCCAAAGGCGTCGGGCATCAGCCGCATCGACATCTTGCGGTTCTCCAGCATGTAGGACACGCCCGAGGGCACGCGCAGGTTGTCTTCCAGCACGTAGAACTCGCCCGCGCCGGCGCGCACGATGTCGACGCCGGCGATATGGCAGTAGATATCCTCGGCCACGTCCACGTCCTGCATCTCGGGCCGGTATTGCGCGTTCAGGAAGACCTGCTCGGCCGGCACCACCCCGGCGCGCACGATGTCGTGGCCGTGGTAGATGTCGTGGATGAACATGTTCAGCGCGCGCACGCGCTGTTTCAGGCCGGCGTCGAGCCGGCGCCATTCGTCGGCGGGGATGACGCGGGGGATCAGGTCGAACGGAATCAGCCGTTCGGTGCCGGCGGCGTCGCCGGCCACCGAGAAGGTGATGCCGACGCGGCGAAAGCTCAGGTCCGCTTCCAGCCGGCGCACGGCCATGGACTCGGCCGACTGCTCGCCGTGCCAGCGTTCGAACGCTTCGTAGTGGGAGCGTATGCCGCCAGCGCTGTCGCGCATTTCGTCATAGGCGGGGGGGCGGGC
>NZ_JCBANH010000093.1:0-25696 GCF_059760925.1 Achromobacter sp. 1011791174 | reverse complement strand
TGAACATCCTGCTGCTGAACGAGCGCACGGTGGTGCTGGTGGACACGCACGTCAACGACGAACCCACGGCCGAGCAGATCGCCGAGTTCACCGTCGCGGCGGCCCGGCAGATGCGCCGCATGAACCTGGCGCCCAAGGCGGCGCTGCTGTCGCGTTCGAACTTCGGCTCGGGCAGCTCGGCCTCGGGCGCGAAGATGCGCCGTGCGCTGGAGCTGGTGCGCCAGGCGGATCCGGAGCTGGAGATCGACGGCGAGATGCACGGCGACTGCGCGCTGGACGGGGCGCTGCGGATGCGCATCCTGCCTTCGTCCACGCTCAAGGGCGATGCCAACCTGCTGGTGTGCCCGAACGTGGACTCGGGCAACATCGCCTACAACCTGCTCAAGACGGCGGCTGGCGGCAACGTGGCGGTGGGTCCGTTCCTGCTGGGCGCGAACGCGCCGGTGCACATCCTGACCTCCAGCTCGACCGTGCGCCGCATTGTCAACATGACCGCCATGACAGTGGTCGATGTCAATACGCCGCGTTGAAATCGCTCCCGCCGGCCCGGCGTGCCCGCGCACGCCGACCGGACTGGTCCTGACCGGGGGCGGCGCGCGCGCCGCCTACCAGGTCGGCGTGCTCAGCGCCATCATGGAGTTGCTGGATCCGGATTGGCACTCCCGTTTCCAGAATCCCTTCGACATCATCTGCGGCACCTCGGCGGGCGCCATCAACGCCGCGGCGCTGGCCTGCCGGGCCGACCGTCCGCACCTGGGCGTGCGGCGGGTGCGCCGCCTGTGGTCCTCGTTGAGCACCGACATGATCTACCGGGCCGACGCGCCCGGCCTGATCCGTACCGGCGTGCGCTGGCTGGGCCTGCTGTCGCTGGGCTGGATGTATTCCGGCCTGACGCGCAAGCGGCCCCAGTCGCTGCTGGACAACAGCCCCCTGCAAGCGCTGCTGGGTCGGGTGCTCGACTTCGGCAACCTGCAGTCCAACCTGGAGCGGGGCGCGCTCTCGGCGCTGGCCATCACGGCATCCGGCTATACCAGCGGCGAACACCTGACCTTCTATCAGGCGCACCGATCCATCGAGCCCTGGCACCGCTACCTGCGCCTGGCGATTCCCACGGACATCGGCATCGACCACCTGATGGCCTCGTCGGCAATTCCTTTCGTTTTCCCCGCGCGCCGCGTCGACGTCCATGGCAAGGGCGAGTGGTGCGGCGATGGCTCCATGCGCCAGCTCGCGCCCATCAGTCCGGCGATTCATCTGGGCGCGCATCGGGTGCTGGTGGTCGGCACCGGATTCCGCGACGAGACCCATCCGGAGAACCGCGAGGATACGCCGCCGTATCCGTCGCTGGCACAGGTGGGCGGCCATGCGCTGTCCAGTATCTTTCTGGACGGCCTGTCGGCTGACGTCGAACGGCTGGAGCGCATCAACCAGTTGATGGAGCACGCCGTTCCGGACGGCCAGGACGGCGCCATGCGCCGGATCCGGGTCTTGAGCATCACGCCCAGCCAGTCGCTCGACCTGCTGGCGCTGGAGCACCTGGATGACATGCCGGCGCAGGCCCGTGCCCTTTTTCGCGTACTCGGTGTATCGTCCGATCCAGGCCGGCCCGGGGGCGGCGCGCTGATGTCGTATCTGCTATTCGAATCCAGCTACACCAGGCGATTGATAGAACTGGGTTATGCCGATACGATGCAGCGTAATCGCGAAGTTATCGCCTTTTTCGAGGAGGCACAGGCATGACGCGCAATGCCCAATCTACCTTGCAGCGCCAGTTGCGGCGCGGCGGCGCCTTGCCCCATGACGAGGGGCTGGACAAGAAGGCCGTGGTAGATGCCGCGCATGAGCTTGGCCTGGCGCTGTTCGTGGCGAATTGCGATCCGGCGCGCAGCCGCTCGGCCGTGCTGCGCGCCATCGTCAAGGCGGTGGATTTCCCCGAATATTTCGGCGGCAACCTGGACGCGCTCTACGATTGCCTGTGCGATACCGTCCTGGATCACAAGGTCGGCGTGGTGCTGTGGCTGTACCGGCTGCATTCCGGCGATCCCGCCCTGGAAGAGGACGCAGCCCGGATCGAGGCCGTCTGCGCCGACGCGGCCGAGTTCGCCCACGAGAATGGCCGCATCTTTGCGTATGTGGTCGAGCATGCGGGCCGTCATCCCGATCCCGAACCGGGCGTCGCCGCTGCGCCTTACGGCGACAACGAATAAGACTGAAGGTAGGTCGCTCCGGGCTAGCGGGCGCCGATGTCGGCGCCGATATTGCCCTGCCCGCCGGGCAGGGCCGGTGTCACCAACCGAGCAGGGCAGCCGCGGCGGCGATCAGCGCCAGGCCAGCCGTTTCCGTGCGCAGCACCCGGGGGCCGAACCTGACTGACTGCACGCCCGCCGCCCGCGCCTGATCGAGTTCCTTGTCGGACCAGCCGCCCTCGGGACCCACCAGCAAGGTCAGCGCTGGCGTGCCGTCCTGATTTCGCAGGGCGGCCAGGGCGCCCGCCAGGTCGTCGTCGGCATCCGGATGGCACAGCAGCCGCAGGCCCTCGGCCGGCTGCTCCAGCCATTGCGCCAGCGTTTGCGGCGCGTCCACGTTCATGAGGCGATTGCGGCCGCATTGCTCACTGGCCGATTGGGCGATGCGTTGCCAGTGGGCCACCCGCTTTTCCAGCCGGGGGCCGGTCAGTTGCAGCACGCTGCGTTGGGCCGCCACCGGGACGACGCGGACCGCGCCCAGCTCCACGGCTTTTTCGATCACCCAGTCCATCTTGTCGCCCGAAGGCAGGCCCTGGACCAGGGTGATGCGGCCGGCTGGCTCCGCTTCCCTGGGGTTGAACGGCCCCAATTGGGCGTATCCCGTCTTGCCTTCCGTTTCCAGCACGGCCGGATACTCGCCGCCCTTGCCGTCGAACAGGACGATGGCTTCGCCAGCGCGCAGGCGCAGCACGCGCAATGCGTGATGGGCCAGGGCGTCGGGCAGGGCGATCCGGGCGCCGGGGGCTAGGGGGACATCGCAGAAGAAGCGAGGGTCGGACATGAATGTTGCAAAATGGCGTGACGGGAGCAGGGGCTTGCGGCGCGGATGCCGGCGCCATGCTGCGGGTCAGTGCAGGCAAGCCCTATTTGAGCGCGTAGCCTACCACTTTGGCGCCCCATTCCAGGAAGAGCGGGGCGTTTGGCGCCAGCTGCAGCGCGCTCAGGGCCAGGAAGCCCATGGTCATCTTCTTGTCCAGGCGCAGCACGTGGGAGCGTAGTTCGGCCAAGTCGGCGTGGGTGGCGAAGCGCTTGAGTTCCTCGCGGTTGGGCAGTTGGGCGATCTGCTCGCGCAGCTCGCGGTGCACCTGCTGGAATTCCGCGCGGGACCTTTCCAGTTTGGCGTTTGATTCTTCACGGTTCTTCTCGAACCTGGCGTTGGATTCTTCCTGGAATTTTTGCAGTCTCGCGGCCGTTTCTGCGCTGGCGCGCTGCAACCTGGCTTCGGCATCCGCCAGGATCTTCGCGGCCAGCTCGGCTTCGCCGCGAACCTGGGCCTCGTCAAGCGCCTGGCTGATCGCGATCGCGGGCGCTTCGCCCAGCGCGTTGCGCAAGGCGACGAAGCCCTTGGCGGGAAGCGTGATATTGAGCATGGCGATCATCGTAGCGAGATCCGGAAGGTGACAGGCGTTGCCATATTGAATGTCGGACCCGATCCCCGCAATTGCGGGAACTACGTTGTTTCTGACAGGGGTGAAAACGGCGCTCCGCCTCGCCCTTCCGGCCGATGGGCGGGGGGAAATCCCCAGGTGCTAAAATCTTTTGCTTCGCAACCTACTTAACTGGCCCCTATTTCGCGATGGGTCGGCCAGCATCAAAGAGCCTTTCGAATGAGCAATCCGACCGCCCCTAAACTTGCCTTGGCGGATGCCATCCGCGCCCTCGCGATGGATGCCGTGCAACAAGCGAATTCCGGGCATCCGGGCGCTCCGATGGGCATGGCGGAAATCGCCCAGGCCCTGTGGGCCGGCAACCTGCGCCACAATCCCAAGGATCCCGCCTGGGCCAACCGCGACCGCTTCGTGCTGTCCAATGGCCACGGCTCCATGCTGATCTACGCCCTGCTGCACCTGACGGGCTACGATCTGCCGATCGAAGAGCTGAAGAACTTCCGCCAGCTGCACTCCAAGACGCCGGGCCATCCCGAAGTGGGCATCACCCCGGGCGTGGAAACCACCACCGGCCCGCTGGGCCAGGGCCTGGGCAACGCGGTCGGCATGGCGCTGGCCGAGGCGCTGCTGGCGGCCGAGTTCAACAAGCCCGGCCACACCATCGTCGACCACCACACCTACGCCTTCACCGGCGACGGCTGCCTGATGGAAGGCATCTCGCACGAAGTCTGCTCGCTGGCCGGCACGCTGAAGCTGGGCAAGCTGGTCGTGCTGTATGACGAAAACGGCATCTCCATCGACGGTCACGTCGAGCACTGGTTCGCCGACGACACCGCCAAGCGCTTCGAAGGCTACGGCTGGAACGTGATCCGCGGCATCGACGGCCACGACGTCGCTGCGGTGGACGCCGCCATCAAGCAGGCCCGCTCGCAATCGGCCAAGCCGACGCTGATCGTCTGCCGCACCGTCATCGGCAAGGGCTCGCCCAACATGGCCGGCACCCACAATGTGCACGGCGCCCCGCTGGGCAAGGACGAAATCGCCGCCACCCGCGCCGCGCTGGGCTGGTCGGCCGAGCCGTTCCAGATCCCGCAAGCCATCTACGACGGCTGGGACGGCCGCAAGCAGGGCGCCGCCGCCCAGGCCGAATGGCAATCGGCGTTCGACGCCTATGCCGCCGAATTCCCCGCCGAGGCCGCTGAATTCAAGCGCCGCATGAAGGGCGAGCTGCCTGCCGGCTACGCCGAACAGTTCAAGGCGTTCCTGGACGCCACGCTGGAAAAGGCCGAAACCGTCGCCACCCGCAAGGCCTCGCAGTTCGCCATTACGGCCCTGGCCCCGCTGCTGCCGGAAATGCTGGGCGGCTCGGCCGACCTGACCGGCTCGAACTTCACCGACTGGAAGGGCGTCGCCGCCGTCCGCGCCGGCGAACAGGGCATCCAGTTCGGCCGCCACATCAATTACGGCGTGCGCGAATTCGGCATGGCCGCCATCATGAACGGCGTGGCGCTGCACGGCGGCTACCTGCCGTTCGGCGGCACCTTCCTGACCTTCTCCGACTACTCGCGCAATGCCATCCGCATGGCCGCGCTGATGAAGCAGCGCGTGGTGCACGTGTTCACGCACGACTCCATCGGCCTGGGCGAGGACGGTCCGACTCACCAGTCGATCGAGCACGCCGCCAGCCTGCGCCTGATCCCCAACCTGTCGCTCTGGCGTCCCTGCGACACGGCCGAGACCGCCGTGGCCTGGAACGCCGCCGTGACGCGTCCGACCAGCATCGGCATGGACGTGCATGACGGCGGCCCGACCGCGCTGCTGCTGTCGCGCCAGAACCTGCCCTTCGTGCAGCGCGATGCCGCCACCGTGGCCGCCATCGCCCGCGGCGGCTATGTGCTGCGCGACGCCGACGGCGCCCGCGCCGTCATCATCGCCACCGGCTCGGAAGTCGCCATCGCGCTGGACGCGCAGGCCCAGCTGGCCAAGGACGGCATCGCCGTGCGCGTGGTCTCCATGCCCAGCACCGACGTGTTCGACAAGCAGGACGCCGCCTGGAAGCAGTCCGTGCTGCCAAAGGGCCTGCCGCGCGTGGCCGTCGAGGCCGGCGTGACCGCCTTCTGGCACAAGTACGTGGGCCTGGAAGGCGCCGTGGTCGGCATCGACCGCTACGGCGAATCCGCCCCGGCCGGCGCGCTGTTCAAGTTCTTCGGGCTGACCGCCGACAAGGTGGCCGAGACCGTCAAGCAAGTTCTGTAAAAAAGGAGCCTAGTCATGACCATTCGCGTCGCCATCAACGGTTACGGTCGCATCGGCCGCAACATCCTGCGTGCCCACTACGAAGGTGGCAAGAAGCACGATATCGAAATCGTCGCCATCAACGACCTGGGCGATCCCAAGACCAACGCCCACCTGACCCGCTACGACACCGCCCACGGCAAGTTCCCGGGCACCGTCGAAGTCGACGGCGACTACATGGTGGTCAATGGCGACAAGATCCGCGTGCTGGCCAACCGCAATCCGGCCGAGCTGCCCTGGGGCGAGCTGAAGGTCGACGTGGTGCTGGAGTGCACGGGCTTCTTCACGACCAAGGAAAAGGCCGGCGCGCACATCAAGGGCGGCGCCAAGAAGGTCATCATCTCGGCCCCCGGCGGCAAGGACGTCGACGCCACCGTCGTCTACGGCGTCAACCACGGCGTGCTGAAGGCCACCGACACCGTCATCTCGAACGCGTCGTGCACCACCAACTGCCTGGCCCCGTTGGTCAAGCCGCTGAACGACAAGCTGGGCCTGGAAAACGGCCTGATGACCACGGTCCACGCCTACACCAACGACCAGGTCCTGACCGACGTCTACCACGAAGACCTGCGCCGCGCCCGTTCGGCCACCATGAGCATGATCCCGACCAAGACCGGCGCCGCCGCCGCGGTCGGCCTGGTGCTGCCGGAACTGAACGGCAAGCTGGACGGCTACGCCATCCGCGTCCCGACCATCAACGTGTCCATCGTCGACCTGTCCTTCGTGGCCAAGCGCGACACGACCGTCGAAGAAGTGAACAGCATCCTGAAGGCCGCCTCCGAAGGCGAGCTGAAGGGCATCCTGGACTACAACACCGAGCCCCTGGTTTCGGTGGACTACAACCACAACCCGGCCTCCAGCACCGTCGACGCGTCGCTGACCAAGGTCTCGGGTCGTCTGGTCAAGGTCTCGTCCTGGTACGACAACGAGTGGGGCTTCTCGAACCGCATGCTCGACACCACCGTCGCGCTGATGTCGGCCAAGTAAGCATCGCTGTCGGATCGAAGGGGACGAACGGGTTTTCCGCCACGGCGGAAAGCGGGTTCGTCCCCTTTGTTCGCCAACTCTAGGAAGCAAAGCATATGCCCAAGGTACAAACCCTGTCCGCGCTGGCCAAGGCCGGCGCCCTGTCCGGCAAGCGCGTGTTCATCCGCGCCGACCTGAACGTGCCGTTCGACGACGCTGGTCGCATTTCCGAAGATACCCGCATCCGCGCCTCCGTGCCCGGCATCCGCCTGGCCCTGGACGCCGGCGCGGCCGTGATGGTCACGTCCCACCTGGGCCGCCCGAAAGAGGGCGTGCTGACCGAGGCCGATTCGCTGGCCAAGGTCGGCCAGCGCCTGTCCGAGCTGCTGGGCATGCCCGTGCCGCTGGTGCAGAACTGGGTTGACGGCGTCAAGGTCGACGCCGGCCAGGTCGTGCTGCTGGAAAACTGCCGCGTCAACGTCGGCGAGAAGAAGGACGACGAGGCGCTGGCCAGGAAGATGGCCGCGTTGTGCGACGTCTACGTCAACGACGCCTTCGGCACGGCGCACCGCGCCGAGGCCACCACGCACGGCATCGCGCGCTTCGCGCCGGTGGCCTGCGCCGGTCCGCTGCTGGAAGCCGAGCTGGACGCGCTGGGCCGCGCCCTGCATGAGCCCAAGCGCCCGCTGGTCGCCATCGTCGGCGGCTCCAAGGTCTCGACCAAGCTGTCCATCCTGCAATCGCTGGCCGACAAGGTCGACCAGCTGGTGGTGGGCGGCGGCATCGCCAACACCTTCATGCTGGCCGCCGGACTGTCGATCGGCAAGTCGCTGGCCGAGCCCGACCAGGTCGATCAGGCCCGCGCCGTGATCGAGCTGATGAAGCAGCGCGGCGCCGACGTGCCGATCCCGGTGGACGTGGTCTGCGCCAAGTCCTTCGGCGCCGACGCCGAGGCCACCGTCAAGGCGGCCGAGGACGTGGCCGACGACGACATGATCCTGGACATCGGCCCGCAGACCGCGGCGCAGCTGGCCGAGATCCTGAAGCAGGCCGGCACCATCGTCTGGAACGGCCCGGTCGGCGTGTTCGAGTTCGACCAGTTCGCCCATGGCACCGAAGTGGTGGCCCGCGCCATCGCCGGCTCGGAGGGCTTCTCGATCGCCGGCGGCGGCGACACGCTGGCCGCCATCGCCAAGTACGGCATCGGCGAGCAGGTGGGCTACATCTCCACCGGCGGCGGCGCTTTCCTGGAGTTCCTGGAAGGCAAGACCCTGCCGGCCGTGGCCGTGCTGGAAGCCCGCGCCGCCTGAGTTCCTGGTTGACGCATCCGGCCGGAACGCCGGTTCCGCCTTGCGGCGGGACCGGCGTTTTTCCTTGTGCCAGCCGCCTTTCCGGCGGGATCGGGTGCCCTTATCGTTGATCTGGCGCCACCGCCGGAGGTCCGCCTTGGTGTAGGCTTGGCGGTCCCGCCGATGTTACTTTCACCGCCTCATGAACCTGCGCTTTTTTCCTGGCCTGAACCACCTGCGCGGCCTGACCCGTGACGCCGCCCGCCGCGATGTGATGGCCGGGTTGAGCGTGGCCGCCGTGGCGCTGCCCGTGGGCCTGGCCTATGCCGCCATGATGGGCGTGCCGCCGGTGGCCGGCCTGTGGGCGGCCATCGCCGGCATGCTCGGCTATGCCGTGTTCGGATCGTCGCGCACATTGATCGTGGGGCCCGACACCGCCACCTGCACCCTGATCGCCGCCACGCTGACCGGCATGGCGCTGACCGATCCGCAGGACCGGCTGGTGGCGGCCACCGGCATCGCGCTGACCGTGGGCGTGGGCTGCCTGATCGCGCGGGTGCTGCGGCTGGGCGTATTGGCCAACCTGCTGTCGCGGCCCGTGCTGATCGGCTATATGGCGGGCGTGGCGATCACGCTGGCGCTGTCGCAGCTCAGCGGCCTGACCGGCGTGGGCCTGCGCAACAGCGGCTTGATCCATCCCTTCCTGGAACTGTCGCGCCGCCTGCCGGAAATCCGCATCCCGACGCTGGCGCTGGGGCTGGGTTCCTGCCTGCTGCTGATCGCCGTCAAGCGCTGGCGGCCCAACTGGCCCGGTCCCATCCTGCTGGTGGTGGGCGCCTGCGCGGCGTCCTGGGCCTTCGATTTTCCCGGCATGGGCATTGCCGTGGTGGGCGAGGTGCCGGCCGGCCTGCCGGCGCTCAGCCTGCCGGTGCGCCTGGACGGCGTGGATGACATGCTGCTGGGCGCGGCCGGCGTGCTGGTGGTGAGTTTTTCCAGCGGCATCGTCACCGCCCGCAGCTTCGCGGCCCGCAGCGGCGAGCATATCGATCCGAACCGCGAACTGGTCGGCTTCGGCGCGGCCAACGTGGCCGCCGGACTGTTCCAGGGCTTTGTCGTGACGGGCGCCGATTCGCGCACGGCCGTGGGACTGGTGGCGGGCGGCTCGTCGCCGCTGGTCAGCATCAGCGCGGCGGCGGCGCTGGCCGTGGTCGTGGGCCTGCTCAGCGGGCCGCTTTACTGGCTGCCGCAGGCCGTTCTGTCGGCCATCCTGCTGCTGGCAGCGGCCAGCCTGTTCGACGGGCACGCCTTCATGCGGCTGGCCCGCATTTCCCGCGTCGAGCTGGCGTTCGGCGTGTTGGCCGCCGTGGGCGTGGTGGGCTTCGGCGTGCTGCAGGGCGTGGCAGTGTCGGTGGGCGCCACGCTGCTGTACGCCATGTATGTGTCGGGCAACCCGCGCGATGCGCTGCTGGGCCGCCAGCCCGGCGAGTCGGTGCTGGGCAAGCTGCACCTGAATCCGGAGGCGCAGCCCGTGCCCGGTACGGTCATCTGGCTGTTCGAATCGCCCGTGTGGTTCTTCAACGCCGACACGTTCCGGCGGCGCGCGCGCGAGATCATGGACCAGGCCGGCGACGTGCAATGGTTCGTGCTGGACGCCGAGGCCATGACCCAGGCCGACGCCGACGCGGTCGAGGCGCTGTACGAGCTCAAGCGCGAGCTGGACGCGCGCGGCATGACGCTCTTGGTGGCGGGCGGGCACGGCCAGTTCCGCACCGCGCTGGAGCGCTCGGGCCTGGTGAAGAAGATCGGCCGGGACAAGATCTTCGGCAGCCCGGAACAGGCGGTGGACGCCATCGAGCGCTGGCGCCAGCCGGCGCCGGACACGCTGGCCTAGCAGAGAGACAGATGGACGTTCGCGAGCGTCGGGTCCGTCGCTTGCGAACGCCTGGCGTGCGTGCCCGCATGCGGGCGCACTGGCCGGATCAGCGCACTAGTCGATGATGTGATAACCGCCATCGATATACAGCGTCTGACCCGTCATGCGGCGCGCGGCGTCGGTGGCCAGCCAGGCCGTGGCCTCGCCCACGTCGTCGATGGACACCAGACTGCGCGCCGGCGCCTTGGCCTGGGCCCGGTCCAGCAGCGTGTCGAACTCGGCGATGCCCGAGGCCGCGCGGGTCTTGAGCGGCCCCGGCGAAATCGCATGCACGCGGATGCCCTGCGGCCCCAGTTCGGCGGCCAGATAGCGGGTGGCCGATTCCAGCGCGGCCTTGACCGGCCCCATCATGTTGTAGTGCTCGACCACCATCTGCGAGCCGTAATAGCTCATGCAGAACAGCGTGCCGCCATTCTTCATCAGCGGCTCGGCCAGCTTGGCCATGCGGATGAAGGACCAGCAGGACACGTCCATGGCCTGCAGGAAGCCGGCGCGCGAGCAGTCGGTGACGCGGCCGTGCAGGTCCTCGCGTGGCGCGAAGGCGATGGAATGCAGCACGAAGTCCAGCGCGCCCCATTCGCGCTCCAGGCGCTCGAACACCGCTTCCAGTTCGCCTTCGTGCAGCAGGTTCAGCGGCATCAGCATGTCGGCCCGCACCTGCTCGGCCAGCGGCTGGACGTGGGGCAGGGCCTTGTCGTTCAGGTAGGTCACGGCCAGTTCGGCGCCCATGGCGTGAAAGGCCTTGGCGCAGCCCCAGGCGATGGAGTCGGCATTGGCGATGCCGGTGACCAGGCCGCGCTTGCCGGCCAGCGGTAGCGGTGTGTTCATCGTTGTTTCACCAGTGCGAGTGTGTGCTGGGCAATGATCAGCTCCTCGTTGGTGCGGACCACGTACACGCCGATGCGACTGTCGTCGCTGGAGATGCGCGGCCCATGGTGGGCGTTGCGTTCGGGATCGAGCTTGATGCCCAGCCAGCCCCAATGCTCGCTGATGGCCTGGCGGATGGCGGGGGAATTCTCGCCCACGCCGGCGGTGAAGACGATGGCGTCGATGCCGTTCATGGCGCAACCCAGGCCGGCCATGCCCTCGGCCACGCGCCAGGCGAAGTAGGACAGGGCCAGTTTCGCGCCGGGCGCGTCGCTGGCCAGCAGCTCGCGCATGTCGTTGCCGATGCCGGACAGGCCCTTCATGCCGCAGTCGTGATAGAGCAGGTGCTCGATCTCGTCATGGCTCATGCCGCGTTCCATCATCCACAGCACCACGCCGGGGTCCAGCCGGCCCGGCCGCGTGCCCATGGGCAGGCCCTCGAGCGCGGTGAAGCCCATGGTGCTGTCCACGCTCCTGCCCTGGTGGATGGCGCAGGCCGACACGCCCGAGCCCAGGTGGGCGGCGACGATCTTGCCCATCGCGACCTCGGGCAGCGCGCGCTGCAGGCGCTGGGCGATGTACTCGTAGGACAGGCCATGGAAGCCGTAGCGCCGCACGCCCTGCTGGTACAGCGAGTCGGGCAGGGCGTAGCGGTCGGCCACCTCGGAATGGCTGCGATGGAAGGCGGTGTCGAAGCAGGCGACCTGGGGAATCCAGGGGCGGCGCTCGCGGATCACGCGGATGGGCGCCAGGTTGTTGGGCTGGTGCAGCGGCGCCAGCGGGGTGTAGGCATCCAGCCGCGCCAGGATGTCGTCATCGATCAGTACCGGCTCGGACAGCTCGGGGCCGCCGTGCACCACGCGATGGCCCACGGCCAGCGGCGCGCCGCCCAGGTGGCCGCTGAGCCAGGTGCCCACGACTTCCTGGCCATTGGGCACATCGGGCGCGTGGCTGGGGGCGATGTCGCGCTCGACCAGCGTCTGGCCGGCGGCATCGCGCACCCGCAGGCGCGGGTGCGTGGTGCCGATGCCTTCGAGCTGGCCGCCCAGGCGCGGCGCCAGCTCCTCCTTGCCGTCGATGTCGTAGAGGTAGAACTTGATGCTGGAACTGCCTGCGTTGATGACGAGGATGGTGTCGGACATGGAGTGGGGAAATCCGTTGCGGTGGGCGAGGGATGAAACCGGATCCGGCCGGTCTCAGGCCAGCGGGCGGGCCTGTTGCTGGGCCAGGTGGTGCGAGTAGATCGCCGCCACCGCCGCCGAGGCCAGGCGCGAGCGCGGGCTGTCCGCGCGGCTGGTCAGGATGATGGGCACGCGCGCGCCCAGCACGATGCCGGCGGCCTCGGCATTGGCCAGGAAGGTGAGGTTCTTGGCCAGCATGTTGCCGGCCTCCAGGTCCGGCACCACCAGCACCTGGGCCACGCCCGCCACGTGCGAGCGTATGCCCTTGATGCGGGCCGCGTCCGGGCTGATGGCGTTGTCCAGCGCCAGCGGGCCGTCCAGCAGGCCGCCGGCGATCTGGCCGCGGTCGGCCATCTTGCACAGCGCGGCCGCCTCAATGGTGCTGGGAATGCTGGGCGTGACCTGTTCCACCGCCGACAGGATGGCCACGCGCGGCTCGCCCAGGCCCAGCCCGTGATGCAGGTCGATCACGTTGCGGATGATGTCGGCCTTGGTTTCCAGGTCGGGGAAGATGTTGATCGCCGCGTCGGTGATGAACAGCGGTTCCGGGTAGGTGGGCACCTCCATGATGAACACATGGCTGATGCGGCGGCTGCTGCGCAGCCCGGTGTTGCGTGCGACGACCTCGTGCATGAGTTCGTCGGTGTGCAGGCTGCCCTTCATCAGCAGGCTGGCCTCGCCGGCGCGCACCAGCGCCACGGCGGTCTCGGCGGCCGCGTGGCTGTGCGGCGCGTCGACGATGCGCGCGTCGCCCAGGTTCAGGCGGAATTGCGCGGCGGTGTCGCGGATCTTGCGTTCCGGTCCGACCAGGATGGGGTGCAGCAGGCCCAGGTCGCGCGCTTCCAGCGCGGCCGACAGCGACGGTTCGTCGCAGGGATGGGCGATGGCGCAGGGCGCGGCCGACAGCGTCTGGGCGCGGGCGATGAGCTTGTCGTAATGCGTGGAGGACGGCAGGTTCATTGCGGCTTGGTCTTGTTGTTGGCGGGTTTGCGGGGGGCGGCCGATTTGGCGGCGGTTGGGGTTGTGGTCTTCGATGCGGTTTTGGTTGCAGCCTTCGTGGAGGCCTTCGCGCTTGTTCCGGCGGCCAGGGCCGTCACGGCGCGGGTGCGCCTGGCGGCCTGCTTCGCGGCCGCTCCGGCGGGCTCGATGGCGGGATCGGCCACGGCGGCCTTGACACGCTGGCGCGCCGGCGCGGCGGTCTTGCGCGCGGCCGCGACCTTGCGTGGCGCGGCGGCATTGCGCGGCGCGGCGCCGTCGCGGCCGTGATGCTCGGCGCGGCGCGCGGCCGCCTCGAAGATGTGCTCCATTTCGTCCAGGCTTTCGCGCGCCGCCGCGCTCAGCGGCTCGGCGGCTTCCAGCACCCGCTTCATCTCGTCCAGCGCGGTGCGGATGGCGGCGGGAGTTTCGCCCTCCAGCAGGCGCGGCATGGCCTGGATGGCGGCGGGCGCGTCCAGCGTCAACATCAGCGCCTGGTCGCGGGTCAGGTCCTTGAATTCCTGCAGCGTGATGGCGTTGTTTGATTCGGCGCGCATTTTGCGGATCAGCGCGAAACTGCGTTCGTCCAGGCCACCCTCGGCGCCGGCCACGTACAGCAGCATGCGCACGGCGGCCACGAGCAGCCCACCTTCCTGCAGCTGCGAGCGCAGCTCGGCGGCGCGGGCCGCCATGAAGTCGCGGTGTTCGGGCGATACGCCGGGATGGCGGCGCGGCAGGCCGTCCTGTGCGCCCAGGCCGGCCAGGTCCTGCACCACCGGCGAACCGTAGATGCTCATGAAGCTGCGTTCGGCGGCGGAGTCGCGCAATTCCTGCCAGATGTTCAGGCTGGTCTCGATCCAGTTCGACACCATTTCCTGGGCCATCAGGAATGGATTGGCGGGCGAGACGGGCTGGCGGTGTTCGCGCACCTGCTCGGCCACTCGGGCGATGGGCGCGACCAGCGGGTTGCGGTCGGAAATCAGCTCATAGGGCAGGCGCAACGGGTGCAGGCGCTGCAGCCATTCGGCCGACTGCGGCGTCACGGTGGCGCGCAGCCAGGGCTGGACGAAGCTGCGGTACATGCCCAGGTTGATGTCCGAGATTCGGGCCACCGCGGCGAAACGGCGGTCATCGTCTTCCTTGCGGTCGACGATGGCGCGCACGTCGTCCAGGTGGCGTTCCTCGAACGACAGTACATAGTTGCCCTGGGCCAGGTCGGCGTTGGGCGTGTCCGGCGTCTTGTCGGCGATCTCGGCCTGGTAGATGCCAGGAGGCAGCACATCGATCATGTCGATGTTGGATGTGAATTCCTGGTGTTCCTTGCGCGCCACGCTGCCGGACACGAAGATGCCCAGGTGGCCGATGCTCTCGTGCACGGCGTAGACGATGGTCTGGCCATGGGCCAGCACTTCGGCGTCGTCCTGATAAAGGTCTGGGATCCAGCCCAGCGCCTGCGGCGGCGGCGTGATGTTGTCGCCCTTGGAGCAGAACACCACGATGGGCGAGCGGATGTTGCGCAGGTCGATGCGGATGCCGTCGGACGTGACCAGCCCGGCCGTGGCCAGGCGGTTGCCCACGAACAGCTTGTCCACGATGTATTGGATCTCGGTGCCGTTCAGGAACACATGGCCGCCCCACCATTTCTCGAAGCTCAGGTAGCGCTCCGCCTCGGTGTCGACCTTGGAGTACAGGTTGTACTGCTTGCTCCAGAGCGTGTTGGCCGGGTTCAGGTTCTCGAAGTTCTGCACCAGCCAGGCGCCGTCGAACTTGCCGTTGCCGATGTCGCTGGTGAGCGCGGTGAGCCAGCTGCCGCCCAGCAGGCCGCCGGAATAGCGCATGGGATTCATGCCGCGCCAGCCCGCCCAGTAGGACAGCGGCGCGCCGGCCACGATGATGGGGCCGAACAGCTCGGGACGCACGGCGGCGGTCATCATGATCTGCCAGCCGGCCTGGCAATTGGCCACCACCACGGGCTTGCCTTCCGCGTCGGGATGGCGGGCGATGATCTCTTCCAAGAAGCGCGCCTCGGCCTGGATCACGTCCTCGACCGTTTGGGTCGGCATGGGCTGGGGCAGGAAGGTGGCGAAGTAGCAGGCATGCCCTGCGCGCAGCGCCACGCCGATCTCGCTTTCCGGCTTGAAGCCGCCGATGCCGGGGCCGTGGCCGGCGCGCGGGTCGACCACCAGGAAGGGGCGCTTGATCGGGTCGGTTTCGACGCCCTGGGGCGGCGTGATGCGTAGCAGGCCGTAGTTGACCGGGCGGGGGAATTCGCGGCCGTCCAGCACCAGCTCATATTCCATGCTCAGCACGTTGGGGGCGCGCTTGGCCATGTGCTGGTGGTATTGGTTGCCGCGCTGGCGCATCACGTCGGCGTAGAGGACGCCTCGTTGCCAGGCGTCCACGGCGTATTCGTAGGCGGCCGTCCAGGGGTTGGACGGGGCGGGGTCGCGATCCTTGCCGGGTTCGGCCATGGCGATCTCCTGAGTATGCGGGTGGCTTTCCGGCATGGACGCACGCCGGACCGATTCCAGAGTGGAACCGGCTGACTTGACCTCCCCATTACACCGCAATCGATGTTGCGTCGCAACATGGATGGGTTTGATGCAGGTCAAACCTCGGTGGACTATGTGTCCCTTCTTAACGTTCCAGGCGGATCTGCGCGCCCCGAGCGTCACTCAGGGTCGTGGCAGACGGCCTCGATGCGATTGCCGCAGGGGTCGAGCAGGAAGGCGGCGTAGTAATGCGGGTGGTAGTGCGGGCGCAGGCCGGGCGCGCCGTCATCGCGGCCGCCATGCGCCAGGCCGGCGGCATGGAAGCGGTCCACGGCGCTTCTGCTGGGCGCCTTGAAGCACCAATGGCGGCGCGCGTCGCTGCCGGCCTGCGGGGATGCGAAGACCGACAGATAGGTGTGTCCGGCGTCGCCCGCGCGGCAGCGTTCGCCGTAGCCCAGGGCGTCCTCGCGGTCATAGACCTTGGACGCGCCCAGCGCGTCCATCACCGCGTCATAGAACGGGCGCGCTTCGTCCAGTCGCGGGACGGTGATGGAGATGTGATCGAGCAGCAGCATCGCGGCGCGTCGCTGGCGTCAGCGTCGGGCGGCCGCGTTGTGATCCAGCCATTTGCGCAGGCTGGGGCGTTGCCACTGCGCCTCGGCATAGGCGCGCAGTGTGTCGGGCAGCAGATCGTCCAGCCACAGGCGGCGCAGCGCGGTGGCCAGGTCGGCGTCGGCGATGCTCCAGGCGTCGAACAGCGTGGCCTGGCCAGCGCCGATCAGCGCGCTGCTGACATGGATCAGCTTGGCCGCGGCCGCGTGGCCATCGTCGGACAGGGGCTGGCCGGGCTGGTCCCAGAACACGGTTTCGGTCGGGCGCTCCTGGCGCAGGGCGCCCAGGTCGCTGCGCAGCCATGCCTGCAACTGGCGCGCGCGGGCGCGGGCCTGGGGGGCCTCGGGATACAGCGCCAGATGATCGGGCGCCGGATAGAGCTGTTCCAGGTATTCGGCGATGGCCGTGGATTCGGTCAGGTGGAAATCGCCATGGGTCAGGGCGGGCACGCGGGACGTGAGGGACCGGCTCTGGAAGGGCACCATGCGCTGCTCGCCCGCCGACAGGTCGATGGGGCGCACTTCGAAGGCCAGTTTTTTCTCGGTCAGCGCGACATAGGCCGACATGGCGTAGGGGCTGAGAAACTGGGAATCGACGAATAGCGTGAAAGGGGCGCCCAATTGAGGTCTCCGGTCAGGCGGTTGCTGGATGAGATGGAAAAGCCCTGGGCCGCGCCGCCGTGGCGGTGCGGCCCTACAGCGTAACGCAATTGAAATTTCGCGTGTCGCGCGGGCGCCTCAGTCGACGATGAACAGGCGCGCGCCGGTGGGCGTGGATGAGCGGTGGGGCTCGGCCTGGTCCGCCACCTGGTAGCTCATGCCGGGCGTCAGCACGAAGCGGCGGCCATCCTCCAGCTCGGTGTGCAGCTCGCCGTCCAGGCAGAAGAGGATATGGCCCTTGCTGCACCAGTGGTCCGCCAGGTAGCCGGGGGAATACTCCACCATGCGCACGCGCACATTGTCGAACTGGCGCGTGCGCCAGTAGGCGACGCCGGTCTCGCCGGGATGTTCGGTACGTTCGACCTCGTTCCAGTCGGTGGTGCCGAAGGGAATGTTGCTCATCTTCATGATCGATCCTGCCCCGCGGTCGCGCGGGTGGTGGTTGCAAAGTGGGGGATTCAGACGGCCAGCTTCTTCTGCCAGAACAGGGCGCGGCCGGTGTGCTCGTCCAGCGCGTAGCCTTCGTAGCCCTGCTTGCGGTACAGGCCCTGCGCCACGGCGTTGCCTTCCAGCACTTCCAGCGTGATCTTGCAGCAGCCCATCGCGCGGCCGCGTTGCTCCAGCGCGGACAGCAGCGCCTTGCCCACGCCCTGGCCCTGGAAGCGGGGCGAGACGCCCAGATCGTGCAGGTTCAGCAGCGGACGGCAGGCAAAGGTGGAAAAGCCCTCGAGATAGATGGCCACGCCGGCCGGCTCGCCATCCACGCGTGCCAGCAGCGCGCGCGCCGTGGGGCGGCGGGCCAGTTCCGGGATCAGGTCGCGGTGGACATGGGCCGGCAGGGGCGTGTTGCCGCCCATGGGGCCGCTGGCGTATTCGTCGAGCATGGCCAGCACCTGGCGGCCATGCTCCGGGTTGTTGAAATCGACGTCGATGATTTCCAGCATGATGGGGTTCCTGCGTTTACGCCTTGGCGCATGGGCTCCTGGCCGCCTGCAAGCGGCCGGTCCCGTTCTGGTTGCGCCGCCCTCGTCGGACGGCGCGCCGGGGCCAGCATGCCTGGCAAGCGGCCACGTCCGCAATTATGGCGCGGTTGCCGACCGTCTGCGCCCACGCATTGAAAAAACGGCGCGCAACCCCTATCTTCTATCCATTGGATGGCCGATTCCGGCGCGGCTGGCGGCTGCAACCCTTTCAATGGGCTGGGACATGGAGTTCAAGGACTACTACGGCATACTCGGCGTGGAGCGCGGCGCCTCGGACGACGAGATCCGTCGGTCCTACCGCAAGCTCGCCCGCAAATATCATCCCGACGTCAGCAAGGAAAGCGACGCCGAGGCCCGCATGCGCGACGTCAACGAGGCCTATGACGTGCTGCGCGACCAGGAAAAGCGCCAGGCCTATGACAACCTGGCGGCCGGCGTGTCACCGGATGGCGGCTTCCAGCCGCCGCCCGGCTGGGACGAGGGTTTCGAGTTCCACCGGGGGGCGGCGCCCGGCGACGAGGCGCAATTCAGCGAGTTCTTCTCGTCCCTGTTCGGCGGGGCGCGGCGGCATGCGCCGCAGCAGGACTTCCGCGCGCGCGGCGAAGACCACCATGCGGCGATCGAGGTGGACCTGGAGGACGCGCTGCATGGCGCCACCCGCGACATCAGCCTGCGCTCGATGCGCATGGACGATCAAGGCCGACCGCAGATGAGCACGCGCACCTTGAGCGTGCGCATTCCGGCGGGCGTGCGCGAAGGCCAGTACATCCGCCTGGGCGGGCAGGGCATGCCGGGCTACGGCGGCGGCGAGAACGGCGACCTGTATCTCGAAGTGCGCTTCAAGCCGCATGCGCGCTATCGCGCCGAGGGCCGCGACCTGTACATGTCCTTGCCCGTGGCGCCTTGGGAAGCGGCCCTGGGCGCGCAGGTCGAGGCGCCCACGCCCGGGGGCGCGGTGGAAGTGTCCATCCCCGCGGGGTCGGCCAATGGCCGCAAGCTGCGGCTGCGCGGCCGAGGCATACCTGGCGATCCGCCTGGCGACCTGTATCTGGTGTTGGAACTGGCGCTGCCGCCGGCCGACACCGAGGCCGCCAAGCAGGCCTATCGCAAGATGCAGCAGGATCTGCCCTTCAACCCGCGCCGGCACCTGGGAGCCTGAACATGAAGAAAGTCGTCATCGCCAGCGCCACCGTGGTGGGCAAGTCGCAGCCACTGGACGCGAACGAGCTGGCGCACGCCTGCGGCGCCGAAGTGGAGTGGGTGGCCCGCCTGGTGGAAGTGGGCATCGTCAGCGCCGCCGGCGACCGCCGGGAAGAATGGCGGTTTCATAGCCTGGATCTGCGGCGCGCCCGCGAGGCCCGCCGGCTGGAACGTGATTTCGACGCCGGGCTGGATGCCGTGGCGCTGATCCTGGATCTGAGCCAGGAAGTGCGCAGGCTGAAGGCGCAACTGCGTGCGCTGGGGGGCGACGCGGAGTAGGCGCCGGGCAAGAACCTGACTTGCTCGCAAGTCAGGTGGTCCACCGAGGCGACGCATGGGGTGTGTGGCGGCTTCAGTCGGATGACCAGGGGTTCAGCAACGGCGTGCCGAGCGGCGTGAAGTCGGCCACATTGCGCGTGACGACGATCATGCCATGTACCAGTGCCGTCGCCGCGATCAGCGCATCCCGTTCGGAGCGCCGGTCCGGCACATGCAGGGCGGCGCAGCGCCGCGCGATCTTGACGTCTATCGGCAATACCTGGGCGGCGAAAGTGCGCATCACGCGACCGTTCATCCAGGCGCGCAGCACGATGCCTTGTCGTGGATCCTTGCGTTCCGCGCGTTGAATCCCGATTTCGAGTTCCATGACGGTGATGGCGGACAGGAACAAGGCAGACGTGTCCACATTGGCTATCCATGCGGACACCTTGGCGTTGGCCTGGCCGGCGCCTGCCTTGCGAGGTTCGGAAACGACATTGGTGTCGAGCACGTACCTCATTGGTCGGAGGATGGCTGGAACACGAGTTCCAGACGGGGCGGATCGAATTCGATGTTTTCGATGCCGGGCATGGCCAATGCCTGGGTGATGGTTTGCCGCCGTGGCGCCTGGCCAGACAGCGTCTCTGAGTGTGACTGGGCATGCAGGTGGCCGGCCTGTTGCCCGGAGAGGCTAACCCGGCGTTGCGGCTGAAGGCGGTGCCGGCCGGTCATGCCGGTATTGACCGAAGGAGGGTTGCCCCGGAGGGGGTTCGAATAGGCGGCGTGGGTCATGGTGGCATCTCCAGGCCTCGGAAATCGAGGCATGGACGCCACCTTACCGCTGCCCGTCGACCTCGCCCATTCGTAGAAGCCGAAGTGACTGGCGCATCTCGCCGGCGCAGCTCAGCCCGCGCCCTTGATCCGCTCGCGCAGCTCGGCCTGCCACTGCGCCGGCCGGCCCAGGTAGCGGCCCGGCTCCAGCAAGGTGTAGCCGCCCTTGCGCTCCAGGGCTAGGGTCGGAAAGCCCGAGCCGCCGATCTGCGACAGCAGCCGGCGGCTTTGCGCGATGTGATCAAGCGTGGCGGTGCCGGCGGCGTCGGCCTGGGCGGCCGCATAGGCGTCGGCGTCCAGGCCGATCTCGGCCGCCAGCTCCCGCAGCACGGCGGGATCGGCGATGCGCCGCCCTTCGACGTAATGGGCGCGCTGGATGCGCTTGAGCAGGTCCAGTCCGCGACCGGCCAGGTTCTCGGCGGCCAGGATGGCGGTGGTGGGCGGTTCGGAGTCGAACACGGCGCCGCCGTCGCGCAGCAGGCCATCGAAATAATCGGCGCCGAACGGCTGGCCGGTCAGGCCCGCGATGCGCTCGTCATGCGGCATGACGTAGCGCCGCAACGCGTCGGTGACTGGCTGGCGGTTGCTGCCGGCCATCATGCCGCCGCCGTGGAGGGCGATGGCCAGGCCGGGCACGGCGCGGGCGGCTTCCACCAGCGGCGCGGCGCCGTAGCACCAGCCACACAGCGGGTCGTAGATGTAGTGGAGGATGGGAGAGGATGCGTTCATGGCGTCATGTTAGGCGCCGGACGCGGCGGCAGATAGCCCGGCGCGGTAGCCAGACTGTTGCGCCGGCCGCGCGGATGTTCCGCGCGGCCGCGATGCCTTATCCCGCGATGCGCACGCCGACCCAGAACAGGCCGGCGGCCAGCAGCATCGAGGCGGGCAGGGTCAGCACCCAGGCCAGCAGGATGTTGCGCACGGTGCCACCCTGCAGGCCGCTCTTGTTCGCGATCATGGTGCCGGCGATGCCCGAGGACAGCACGTGCGTGGTCGACACCGGCAGGCTGAAGACGTTGGCCAGGCCGATGGCGCCCATGGCGGTCACCTGCGCCGACATGCCCTGCGCGTAGGTCATGCCCTGCTTGCCGATCTTCTCGCCCACGGTCAGCACCACGCGGCGCCAGCCGACCATGGTGCCTGCGCCCAGCGCCAGCGCCACCGCGACGATCACCCAGAAGGGCGCGTATTCGGTGGTGGCGGTCAGGTCGGTGCGCAGGCGTTGCAGGTCGGCGCGTTCGCGGGCCGGCAGTTCCTTCAGGCGCGCGACCTTTTTGGCCGTGTCGTCCAGGCACAGCAGGTAGCGGCGCACGTCGATGCGCTTGGCGGCCGGCAGGTCGCCGTAGTGGCTCACGCCCTGCAGGTCGGCCTGCAGCGCGGCGATGGTGGGCAGCGTCAGTTCGGGATCGCAGCGGAAGCTGGGCGGCAGGTCCGATGCGCCGCCGCCGCGCTTGAGCGCCAGGTAGTCGCCCAGCGTGGCCTCGTTGCGGTGGTAGAACGCGCTAAGGTGCGTGGCGGCGTCGCGGGTGCGCTCGATCTGGTAGGTGGTGCTGTTGGTGTCCAGCACGAAATTGGCGGGCACGATGCCGATCAGCACCAGCATGATCAGGCCGATGCCTTTCTGGCCATCGTTCGAGCCGTGCACGAAGCTCACGCCCATCGCCGACAGCACCAGCACCAGGCGGTTCCAGAACGGCGGGTGCTTCTTGTTGTCCAGTTCGCGCCGTTGCTCGGGCGTCTTGTGCATCTTCGACAGCGGTAGCCAGCGCTTGAGCGCCAGCAGCAGGCCGCCCGCGATCAGGAAGCCCGCCACCGGCGAGACCACCAGCGACAGGCCGATATCGATGGCCTTGCCCCAGTTGACGCCGTCGCCCAGCGGCAGGTCGGTGATCAGCGCATTGGCCAGGCCCACGCCCAGGATGGAGCCGATCAGCGTGTGCGAGCTGGAGGCGGGGATGCCGAAGTACCAGGTGCCCAGGTTCCAGGCGATGGCGGCGGCCAGCATGGCGAACACCATGGCCAGGCCGCGTCCGGTATCCACGTTGATCAGCAGCTCGACCGGCAGCAGGTGGACGATGGCGTAGGCCACGCCCACGCCGCCCAGCAGCACGCCGAGAAAATTGAATATCCCCGACAGCACCACCGCCAGGTGCGGCGGCATGGCCTTGGTGTAGATCACCGTGGCGACGGCATTGGCCGTGTCATGGAAGCCGTTGATGAATTCGAAGGCCAGGACGAAGGTCAGGGCCAGCACGAGGCTGAGGCCGACCCAGAGGTCTAGGCCATGGAAGAGGTCGAACATGGAGGCGGGGGCAGGTTCCGGCGAAGGTGCCGATTATTGCAGATTTGTGACCTGTCCCCGATGAGTCCGGACAAGCTCCCGGCATGGCGCCGGCCCGGGGCGGAAGAATGCGATAGCATCCGGGTTTCGGCGCCGCCCGTGGATACGCGCGGCTAGCCGCCGCCAGTTCCTCCATTACTCGCCATCCCGCCATGAACGCCTCCGCCCGCTTAGTCCGCAGCCACCCCGACGAATTGCTCATCGGCCTGGTATCCGTGTCCGATCGCGCCTCCGCGGGCGCCTACCAGGACCAGGGCCTGCCCGCGCTGCGGGAATGGCTGGGAACGGCGCTGGCCTCGCCCTGGCAGGCGGTGGACCGGCTGATTCCGGATGAGCGCGAGGGGATCACCCGGACGCTGATCGAACTGGTCGACGATTGCGGCTGCGACCTGGTGCTGACCACGGGCGGCACCGGCCCGGCCCGCCGCGACGTGACGCCCGAGGCCACCCTGGACGCCGGCACTCGCGAAATGCCTGGGTTTGGCGAGCAGATGCGCCAGATCAGCCTGCGTTTCGTGCCCACCGCAATCCTGTCGCGCCAGGTCGCGGTGATCAGGGAGACGACCGAGCATGCGGCGTTGATCGTCAACCTGCCGGGCCAGCCCAAGTCCATACGCGAAACCCTGGAGGGGCTGAAGGGCGATGACGGCGCCACCCTGGTGCCGGGCGTGTTCGCCGCCATCCCGTATTGCATCGATCTGATCGGCGGTCCCTACGCCGAGACCCGGCCCGAGGTGATCGCCGCCTTCCGCCCGAAATCGGCGCGCCGCGCGCAGCAGGCCTGAGCGGCCGCTGCGGTATAGTTTTTGACTTGCCGATCAACCCCGTTTTGAGATGCCCGCCGACATGAAGGTCCGCCTCGCCCTGTCCCTTACCGTTCTCGCCGCGCTGTCGGCCTGCGCCAACGTCAAGGACGTGCGCAGCCGCGATCCTGTCTTCTATGGCTCCACCCAACGCAGCGCCGAGGATTACACCGCCTGCGTGGCCAGCGCCTGGAAGGCGCAGGGCATCAAGTTCGAGCAGAAGGCCGTGCGCAACGGTTTCGAGCTGGTCCAAAGCGACAGCCTGGGCGTGGAGGCGGTGCTGACCACTACGCACTGGAAGGGCAAGACCGAGACCCGCCTGTCCACCCGCATCAATCGCCGCGATCAGAGCATGATCGAGCCGGCCAACCTGTGCCTGTGATCATGACGGGCACGCGCCGCGACGTGCTGGGGCTGGGCGAGGGCCCGGCGGCGCCGGAGGTCACGTTCCTGGAGCGGCGCGCGCTGGTCGTGCGCGAGGAAGGGCGTCAGTGGATCGCCGTGGTGGGCATTCCCCTGTCGGTCAAGGCGGGCGAGCAGCGTGTGTCCATCCGCGATGCCAAGGGCGCGCGCGAACTTGCCTTCACGGTGCGGCCCAAGGAATACGCCGCGCAGCGCATCACGCTGAAGAACCCGCGCCAGGTCAATCCCAGCGACGAGGACATGAAGCGCATCGAGCGTGAAATGGCCGAGCAAAGCGCGGTCAACCGAAGCTATCGCGCCGGCGTGACGCCCAGCAACCTCATCCTGGACCGTCCGGTGCCGGGCGGCCGCCTGTCGAGCCCCTTCGGCCTGCGGCGCATCTTCAACGGCGAAGAGCGCAATCCGCATTCCGGGCTGGATTTCGCCGTGCCTGCCGGCACGCCGATCAAGGCGCCGGCCGCTGGCGTGGTGACGCTGGTGGGGGATTATTTCTTCAACGGCAAGACCGTGTTCCTGGACCACGGCCAGGGCATGGTCAGCATGTTCTGCCACATGTCGGCGATCGACGTGAAGGTGGGGGACGAGGTGCCGCGCGGCGGGGTGGTGGGCAAGGTGGGCGCCACGGGCCGCGCCACGGGGCCGCACCTGCACTGGAACGTCAGCCTGAACGATGCGCGGGTCGATCCCGCGATCTTCATCGGCGCCTTCAAGCCCTGATTGTCGCCGCGCAGGCGCGCGGCGGCCGGGCGCTCAACCGGCCAGCGCGGATTCGGTCGGGTCTGGCTGGGCCGAGGGGTGCTGCAGCGCGATCCGGTGCAGCGCGTACTGGTGCATGCGTTCGGCGTAGAGCATCTGTTCGTGGAGCTGCAGCAGTTCGGCTTCCTGTTCGTCCAGGCAGTTGTCGAACTTGATCTTGGCGTCGGCGTAGGTCAGCCCGGTGTTGCGCAGGCTGTTGATGAAAGCCTCGCGCGACTGGCTGAGCAGGCGCAAGCCATTTTCGCCCTTGGCGAATTTCCTGCGCGCGCGGTCAAGCTGATCGGCGGCGGCTTGCAACTCTTGGTTCAGGTCCATCTTGCTTCATGCGTGTGCCGCCGGCAGGGCGCGGGCGGGAATGCGGCATTTTTCCATGAACCGCCGCATCCTGCATTACGGCACGGCGCCGGCCGGGGTTAAGCGGCCGCGCCATCCGTCATTGCGCGCCTTAGCGGCGATGCGCGGGCGGGCGGCTGGTGGGGGCGGGACCGCGCTCGTCCTTGTGACGGAAATTGATGCGGCCCTTGGTCAGGTCGTAGGGGGACATTTCCAGCGTGACGCGATCGCCGGCCAGGATGCGGATGCGGTGCTTGCGGATACGGCCCGACGCGTAGGCGCCGACTTCGATGCCGTTGTCCAGCTTCACGCGGTAGCGGCTGTCGGGCAGTACTTCGTCAACGATGCCGTCCAGTTCGATGAGTTCTTCTTTTGCCATGGTCTACTCCTTGATCATTGCGCGGCGCCATGCGGGCGGCATGGCATGCCGCGTGAGCGGCGACGCGTGCCGGAGGCGGTAAGCCGGGTCCGGCGGTTGGAACGCAAAACGTCCGGGCAGGCGCGGGTAAGGGCCACGGCATCCCGAGTGGATGTCTGAAATGACGGATACCTGCGCCGCGAGGCGCTGGGGTGCGCGCGATGCGCGGCTTGGTCGCAGCCGGGCGCTGTGCGCGAGGCTGGAAGAAGCGTGGGAACGGTTGCCCAAGCCTTGAGGCAAGAGACGCTCGCTCAGGAAAACCAGCCAGGACGCTCGTGGTGCGATGCGGCGTCGAAGTCAGGTTTTTGCGGAAAATCACCGGCTTATGTTAACGCAACGCGCCTTCTTTAGCCAGTTTTTATCCGGCTGATAGCCGCGATAGTAGTAATTGAACGACGCGTTTGGGCGAGGCGCCCGCGTCCGCCAACGGATGCGGCGCGGGGGGCC
>NZ_JCBANH010000092.1:0-26267 GCF_059760925.1 Achromobacter sp. 1011791174 | reverse complement strand
GTCCCGCGCCTGTCCGCGCCGGCGCGCCGTGCTTACTTGGTGTCGCGGATGGCGTCGATCAGCTTCTTGTCGTACTTCTTGTAGTACTCGGGGTAGGCCGGCTCGACGGCGGCGGCGAAGGCGGCGCGGTCCACTTCGGTGACCTGCATGCCTTCTTTCTGCAGCTGCTCCACGCCGGTCTTCTCGATGTTGTCGACGTAGGCGCGCATGGCCTGGGCCGATTCCTTGCCGGCCTTGTCGAAGTTGGCCTTGTCGGCGGCCGACAGACCTTCATAGACGTTGGCGGACATCAGCACCAGCGCCGGGCCGTAGACATGGCCGGTCAGCGCCAGGTGCTTCTGCATCTGCGACAGCTTGGCCGAGGTGATGACCGACAGCGGGTTTTCCTGGCCGTCGATGGTGCCCTGCTGCAGGGCGGTGGCCACTTCGGGCCAGGCCATCGGGGTCGGCAGGATGCCGATCTGGCGGAAGGCCGCGATGTGGATGGGGTTTTCCGTGGTGCGGATCTTCAGGCCCTTGGCGTCGGCCGGCGTCTTGACCGGGCGCACGTTGTTGGTCAGGTGGCGGAAGCCCTGTTCGCCCCAGGCCAGGGCGATGATGCCGCGGCTGGGGAACTTGGCCAGCATGTCCTGGCCGATCTTGCTGTCCAGCACCGTGCGGGCGTGCGGCAGGTCGCGCAGCAGGAAGGGGATATCGAAAACCCCGGTTTCGGGAACAAAATTGAGGGTGGCCCCTGTCGAAACGATCGCCAGGTCGATGGTGCCGATCTGCAGCCCCTCGATGACCTCGCGTTCGCCGCCCAGCGCGCTGTTGGCGAACTGTTGCACCTTGTACTTGCCGCCCGTCGAGGCTTCGATGGACTTGGCCATGGCGTCCGCGCCGGCGCCGTAGTGCGACGAGGTCGACAGGGCGTAGGCCATCTTCAGGGTGTTCTGCGCCGCGGCGGGCAGGGAAGCGACCGCCCCGCAGGCGGCCAGGATCGTGGCTGCAAGCCAGGATTTGCGCATTGTCTTCTCCAGTATTCGATATGTTCTTGTCGCGGCGTTGCGCCGCAGTAGCGCATGATAGCGGGATTCGGCCCCCATTCCGGCCGTTGGGTAAGATTGCACGATGATGGATTTCCCTGATGCCTCCCGGGCGCGCCGCGCCGGTTTCTGGTCCACCCTGCGCCTGGGCGCCAGGATGATGATGCGCGACGCGCGCGCCGGCGAGCTGCGCCTGCTGGTGCTGGCGCTGGTGGTGGCGGTGGCCGCCGTGACCAGCGTCGGCTTCCTGGCCGACCGGGTCGGCCGGGCGCTGGAGCGCGACGCCGGCCAGATGCTGGGGGCCGACCTGGTGCTGGACGCCGACGAGCCGGTGCCGGACGCCTTCCTGCAGCAGGCGCGCCAGCGCGGGCTCGAGGTATCGCGCACCTGGCAGTTCCCGTCCATGGTCAGCGCGGGCGACGGCGCCCAGCTGGCCGCGCTCAAGGCCGTCGAGCCGGGCTACCCGCTGCGCGGCGCGCTGCGCGTGGCCGAGGGGCCGTTCGCGCCGGACGCGCCGGCGCGCGGCATTCCCTCCGAGGGCGCGGTCTGGGTCGACGGCCAGCTGCTGTCGCTGCTGAATCTGAAGATCGGCGACCTGCTCAACGTGGGCGACACGCGCCTGCGCATCGAGCGGGTGGTGAGCTACGAACCCGACCGGGGCATGCAGTTCGTCAACGTCGCGCCGCGCGTGCTGCTGCGCGCCAGCGATCTGCCGGCCACCGGCCTGATCGCGCCGGGCAGCCGCATCGGCTACGCGCTGCTGGTCGCCGGTCCGCCCGAGGCCGTGTCCGGCTATGCCGGCTGGCTGGGCCAGAACCTCAAGCGCGGCCAGAAGCTGGCGACGCTGGAATCTGGCCGTCCCGAGGTGCGCCGCACGCTGGACCGCGCCCAGCGCTTCCTGTCGCTGGTGGCGCTGCTGGCCGTGCTGATCTCGGCCGTCGCGGTGGCGCTGGCGGCCGGGCGCTACATGGCGCGGCACCGTGACGGCATCGCCGTCATGCGCTGCCTGGGCGCGGTGCAGTCGCAGGTCTCGCGCATGCTGACGCTGGAATTCGCGCTGGTCGGGCTGTTCTCGTCGGCCCTTGGCTGTCTGCTGGGCTTCGCCGTGCACCAGGGCCTGGTGGCGGTGCTGGCCTCGCTGATCGACACGACCCTGCCCGCGCCCTCGGCGGTGCCGGCGGCGCAGGGTCTGCTGACCGGCCTGTTGCTGCTGCTGGGCTTCGCGCTGCCCTCGCTGGCGCAGCTGCGCCATGTGCCGCCGGCCCGCGTGCTGCGGCGCGACGCCGACACGCTGGGAGCGCGCAGCGCCGCCGGCTACGGGCTGGGCGCGGCGGGCTTCGCTCTGCTGATCTGGTGGTTCGCCGGCGACGCGCGGCTGGGGGCGGTGGTGGCGGGCGGCTTCCTGGGCGCCTTCCTGGTGTTCGCGCTGGTGGCCTGGCTCTGCATCCTGGGCCTGTCGCGCCTGCGTCGCGTGGCCAACGGGCTGCCGTCCCTGCGCTTCGCCCTGGCCGGCGTGGTGCGGCGCCGCGTCGCCACCATCACCCAGGTCTGCGCGCTGGCGATCGGCCTGATGGCGCTGCTGCTGCTGGCCATGACGCGCACCGACCTGATCCAGGGCTGGCAGCGCACGCTGCCGCCGGACGCGCCCAACCGTTTCCTGATCAATGTGCAGCCCGAGCAGCGCCAGGCCGTGTCCGACGCGCTGGCGCGCGAAGGGCTGGGCCGCGTCAGCCTGGCGCCCATGGTGCGCGGCCGACTGATCGCCCTCAACGGCAAGCCGGTGGGGCCGGACGACTATGAAGAACCGCGCGCCAAGCGGCTGGTGGACAGGGAATTCAACCTGTCCTACGGCGATGAACTGCCCTCGTCCAACCGCATCGAACAGGGCCGCTGGCTCGCGCCCGGCGCCGACGAGGTCTCGCTGGAGTCGGGCCTGGCCAAGACGCTGGGCATCAAGCTGGGCGACAAGATGCTGTTCGACGTGGCCGGCCAGCAGGTCGAGGCCGCCGTGACCAGCATCCGGCGGGTGGACTGGGACACCATGCGCGTCAACTTCTTCGCCATCCTGACTCCGGCCGCGCTGGCCGACATGCCGCAAAGCTGGATCACCTCGTTCTACCTGCCGCCCGGCAAGGAGCCGGTCCTGCCGGCGCTGGTGCGCGAGTTTCCCAACCTGACCGTGTTCGACGTGGGCGCCATTCTGCGGCAACTGCAATCGGTGCTGAACGAAGTGGGGCGCGCGGTGCAGCTGCTGTTCCTGTTCACGCTGGCGGCAGGCGTGCTGGTGCTGGCCGCCGCGCTGACCGCCACGCGCGACGAACGCATGCGCGAGGCCGCCGTGCTGCGGGCGCTGGGCGCGACCCGGCGCCAGCTGGCGCGCTCGCAGCGCATCGAGCTGTGGGCGGTGGGCGGGCTGGCCGGGCTGCTGGCGGCCGCCGGCGCCAGCGCGATTGCTTGGGTTTTATCAACCCTGGTGTTCGACTTTGCGATTACCCTCAGCCTCTGGCCGTGGCTGGCCGGCATCGGCGCTGGCATGCTCGGCGCCTGGGGCGGCGGCGCCCTGGCCCTGCGCGGCGTGCTGCGCACCCCGCCCCTGGTCACCCTGAGAGAAACCTGATGACGTCCCGCGTCCATTCGATAAGCGAACCCGTGGATACTACCCGCAGCATTTTTGATCTACTTGGCGGCGAGCCCGGCGTGCGCGCCCTGGTCGACCGTTTCTACGACCTGATGGACATCGAGCCGGACCTGAAGGAACTGCGCGCCGCCCATGGCGCCAGCCTGGACGAGGCCCGCGACAAGCTGTTCTGGTTCCTGTGCGGCTACTTCGGCGGCCCCGATCACTACATCGAGCGTTTCGGCCATCCCCGGCTGCGCGCGCGCCATCTGCCTTTTTCCATCGGCGAGGTCGAGCGCGATCAGTGGGTGACCTGCATGGGGCGCGCGCTGGAGGACGAGGGCATCGAGCCCGCGCTGGTCGATCGCCTGCTTGAGTCCTTCTACGGCGTGGCCGACTGGATGCGGAATAAGTGACCCCCCCGAAGCGCTCACGCGCTTCCCCCCAGGGGGCATGCCTGCGGACCGGAGGAGAAGTCCCCCCCCGAAGCGCTCGCGCGCATCCCCCCAGGGGGCATGCCTGCGGACCGGCAAAGCCGGCTCCGCGGCATCCCGATGGGGTGAAACCGTCGATGGGGTGAAACCGGTATCCTGCGTGGGTTCATGGCTCTTTTGCGAGAGCCTTTTCATTTTTGAGGTGGCCCGACAATGAAGAAACTCATCAACGATCCGTCCGGACTGGTGCGGGAAATGCTCGAGGGCGCGGCGCGGCAGGCGCCGGGGACGGCCATCCTGGGCGATGAGCATGTGCTGGTGCGCAGCGATCTGCCGGCGGCGGAGCGGCGGCCCGTGGCCGTGATTTCCGGCGGTGGCTCCGGTCACGAGCCGGCGCACGCCGGGTATGTCGGCGCAGGCATGCTGAGCGCGGCGGTCTGCGGCGAGGTATTCACCTCGCCGTCCACCGATGCCGTGCTGGCGGCCATCCGCGCCACGGCCGGGCCCAACGGGGCCTTGCTGATCGTCAAGAACTACACCGGCGACCGGCTGAACTTCGGCCTGGCCGCCGAGCTGGCCCGCGCCGAGGGCATCCCGGTGGAGATCGCCATCGTCGCCGACGACGTGTCGCTGCGCCGGCACACGCCGCGCGAACGCCGCCGGGGCATCGCCGGCACCGTATTGGTGCACAAGATCGCCGGCGCCGCCGCCGCGGCCGGACTGCCGCTGACGCAAGTGGCCGAGGCCGCGCGCGCGGCGGCCGCGCAGCTCGGCTCGATGGGCGTGGCGCTGGGCGGCTGCACCTTGCCGGGCGCGGAAAAGTCCGGCTTCACGCTGGCCGACAACGAGATCGAGCTGGGCCTGGGCATCCACGGCGAGAAGGGCGTCGAGCGCAGCGCCATGCTGCCGGCCGACCAGCTGACCGCGACCCTGCTGGATTACATCGTCGAGGACATGGGCCTGGCGGCCGGCGCGCGCGTCGCGCTGCTGGTCAACGGCCTGGGCGCCACGCCGCAGATGGAGCTGGACGTGGTCATGCGCGCCGCCTATGACAAGCTGGCCGCGCGCGGGATCGCCGTCGAGCGGGCCTGGTCGGGCACGCTGCTGTCGGCGCTGGACATGCCGGGCTGCTCGCTGTCGGTGCTGCGCGTGGACGACGGCCGGCTGGCGCTGCTGGACGCGGCCACGGGCGCGCGCGCCTGGCCGGGCGGCGGGCGGGTCAACCAGGACATCCACGTCGCCGCGCCGGCGATGGAGCAGGGCGAGGCCCAGGCCGCGCCCGACGCCGCCGGCCAGCGCTGGATCGCCGCCCTGAAGCCGGCGCTGGTCGCGGCGGCGGCGGCGCTGCACGCCAAGGAGCCGACGCTGACCGAGCTGGATTCGCTGGCGGGCGACGGCGACCTGGGCGCCAGCATGAAGCGCGCCGCCGACGCCATCCTGGCGGTGCCCGACGCGGCCCTGGCCGATCCGGCCGGCGCGCTGGCCGCGCTGGGCGGCGCGCTGCGCAAGGCCATCGCCGGCAGTTCCGGCCCGTTCTACGCCACCGCGCTGTTGCGCGCCTCGCGCCGGCTGGCGCGAGGCGCGCAGCCGTCGGCGCGCGACTGGGCCGGTGCGTTCAGCGATGCCGTGCAGGCCGTCAGCGACCTGGGCGGAGCCAAGGCCGGCGACCGGACCATGCTGGATGCGCTGTTCCCGGCCGCCGCCGCCTTCGAGCAGGGCCTGGCCCAGGGCGCGACGCCGGCCGTCGCCTTCGCCGCGGCGGTCGAGGCCGCGGAGCAGGGCGCGCAGGCGACCGCCGCCATGGCGCCGCGCGCCGGCCGCGCCAGCGATTTGGGCGCGCGCGCCGTCCGTGCGCCGGACGGCGGCGCCGTGGCCGTGGGCTGCCGGCGGGCGGCAGGCCGCCTGGTTCGTGCACGGCGAGGGCTGGCAGGGCGTGCTGCGCCGCTACCGGCGCGGCGGCATGATCGCCCGCCTGAGCCGCGACAGCTATCTGTGGGCCGGCGAGGACCGCACGCGCAGCTTCCGCGAATATCGGCTGCTGGCCGCCATGCGACGTCAGGGCCTGGACGTGCCGGCGCCGCTGGCCGCCGCCTATTGGCGCCAGGGGCCGGTCTACCGAGCCGCCATCCTGGTCGAGCGCATTCCCGGCGTGAAGCCGCTGGCCCAGATGCTGGCCGAGCCGCTCTGGGAGCCGGTGGCCGCGGCCATCGTCCGCATGCACCGGGCCGGCGTCTGGCACGCCGACCTGAACGCGTTCAACATCCTGATCGGCGGCGAGGGCCGCGTCTGGCTCATCGATTTCGACCGGGGCATCCAGGGACGGCTGTCCGATCGCCAGCGCCAGGGCAACCTGGAGCGGCTGCGGCGTTCGCTGAACAAGGTGGCGGGGGACGCCGGCGAGCGCTTCTGGCTCAAGCTGCGCGACAGCTACTGGACGGCGTGGGGCGTGGGCATCCAGCCTTGACGCGGGCGAGGGCCGTCCGTCCGGGGCCGATGGGGCGCAGACGAGGCGATCGTCCCCCGATTTGCGGCAAAAAGCCCCCCAAAGTTGGGGAGGTCCGCGTTAAAAAGCTTTATCATTGCGCCTTTTGGCACTCCTGAAATACACGCATAGGGCAAGGGGGTTCGTATATGAAACTAGGGGCGGGAATGCGCTGGGCGCTCGGGGCGATGCTGGTCGCGGCGGCCGCGACGCCGGCGGTCGCGCAGAACAAGGTCGTCAACGTCTACAACTGGGCCGAATACACGGCGCCGGACACGATCCCGGGTTTCGAGAAGGAAACCGGCATCAAGGTCCGCTATGACGTCTACGACAGCAACGACACGCTGCAAGCCAAGCTGCTGGCCGGCAAGTCCGGCTATGACGTCGTTGTCCCGTCCACGCATTACGCCTCCCGCCAGATCGAGGCGGGCCTGTTCCAGAAGCTGGACAAGTCCAAGATCCCGAACTGGAAGTACCTGGATCCCGACGTGATGGCGCTGGTCGCCAGCGTCGACCCGGGCAACCTGTACGCCATCCCCTGGGGCTACGGCACCAACGGCCTGGGCTACAACGTCACCAAGGTCAAGCAGATCCTGGGCGACAACGTCGACCTGGGCAACTGGGACATCCTGTTCAAGCCCGAGAACGCCGCCAAGCTCAAGGAATGCGGCATCTCGATGCTGGACGAGGCCGCGCAGGTCTTCCCGGCGGTGCTGAAGTACCTGGGCAAGGATCCCAACAGCGCCAACCCCGACGACTACAAGGCCGCGCTGGACCTGCTCAAGCAGATCCGCCCGTACATCCGCCAGTTCAGCTCGTCCGGCTACATCGACGAGCTGGCCGTGGGCGACCTGTGCATGGTCTACGGCTTTTCGGGCGACGTGATGATCGCCCGCAAGCGCGCCCAGGAAGCCAAGAAGTCCTATGAAGTGAATTACTTCATTCCCAAGGGCGGCGCGCCGGCCTGGTTCGACCTGATGGTCATCCCGAAGGATGCGCCGCATCCCGAGGAGGCCCTGGCGTTCATCAACTACATCGAGACGCCCCAGGTCCACGCGGCCATCACCAACACCATGTTCTACCCGAACGCCAACAAAGAGGCGCGCAAGTACGTGGTGAAGGACGTGGCCGACAATCCCATGATCTACCCGTCGCCCGAGGTGTCCAAGACCCTCTATGTGATCAAGGCCCAGCCCTTGAACGTCCAACGCCTGCAAACGCGCATGTGGGCCGAGCTGAAGTCCGGAAGATAAGCGATCATGAGCGATAGCCGTTACTCGGCGCAGCACGCGGCCGATCCGGACGAGTTCGTCCGGATCGCCGACGTGGTGAAGATTTTCGGCGACGTGGTCGCCGTGCGTTCCGTCAACCTGTCGGTCAAGCGCAACGAGATATTCGCGCTGCTGGGCAGCTCCGGCAGCGGCAAGTCGACCTTGCTGCGCATGCTGGCGGGCTTCGAGGAAGCGACCTCGGGCCAGATCCTGCTCGACGGCGAGGACATCACCAGCACGCCGCCGTATCGCCGGCCCGTGAACATGATGTTCCAGTCCTATGCGCTGTTCCCGCACATGACGGTCGAGGCCAACGTGGCTTTCGGCCTGAAGCAGGAAGGCGTGCCCCGGGCCGAGATCCACGACCGCGTGTTCGAGGCGCTGGACCTGGTGCAGATGGCCGGCTACGCGCGGCGCAAGCCCAACCAGCTCTCTGGCGGGCAGCAGCAGCGCGTGGCGCTGGCGCGCAGCCTGGTCAAGCGGCCCAAGCTGCTGTTGCTGGACGAGCCCATGTCGGCGCTGGACAAGCAGATCCGCCAGAAGACCCAGATCGAGCTGGTCAAGATCCTGGAGCAGGTCGGCGTGACCTGCATCATGGTCACGCATGACCAGGAAGAGGCCATGACCATGGCGCATCGCCTGGCCGTCATGACCGATGGCCAGATCGTCCAATGCGGCACGCCGCAGGATGTCTACGCCTTCCCGAACTCGCGCTTCGTCGCCAGCTTCATCGGCTCGACCAATATGTTCACCGGCACCATCGTGGTCGACGAACCCGACCACGTCGCCATCGAGTGCGCCGAGCTGACGCGCCCGCTGTACGTCAGTCACGGCGTGAGCGAGCCGCTGGGCATGGACGTGCACGTGTCGATCCGGCCCGAGCGCCTGGTGGTGTCGCGCAACCAGCCCGAGGGCGACTACAACTGGGCGCATGGCATGGTCAGCCACATGGCCTGGATGGGCAGCTACGCGCTGTACCAGATCCGGCTGGATTCCGGCACGATGGTCGAGGCCAGCGTGCCCAGCCTGCTGCTGGCACAGATGGACGCGCCCGGCATCGACGAAGAGATCTTCGTCAGCTGGGACGCCGACAGCGCCACCGTGCTGTCGTCCTGAGCGCGGCGCGGAGGTCCATTCCATGAGCCGCTTTTCTCCCCGCGACTGGCTGCCTTCAGGCAAGACGCTGGCGGTGGTGCCGCCGTTCGCCTGGCTGCTGGTGTTCCTGCTGGTGCCGTTCCTGCTGGTCTTCAAGATCAGCTTCGCCGAACTGCAATTCGGCGTGCCGCCATACACGCCGCTGGCCGAATTCAAGGACGAGGCGGTGCAGTTCAGCCTGCACCTGCGCGGCTACATCCTGCTCCTGACGGACAGCCTGTACTTCGCCACGTATCTGAACTCGGTCAAGATCGCCGCCATCACCACGCTCTGTTGCGTGTTGATCGGCTATCCGATCGCCTATTACATCGCGCGTTCGTCGCCCTCGGTGCGCAACCTGCTGCTGCTGGGCGTGATCCTGCCGTTCTGGACCTCGCTGCTGCTGCGCGTGTACGCCTGGGTCGGCATCCTGCGCAACGACGGCCTGCTCAACAACCTGCTGCAGGCCCTGGGCATCATCTCCAGCCCGCTGGAAATCTATCGCACCGACCTGGCGGTCTATATCGGCATGGTCTATGCCTATCTGCCGTTCTTCATCCTGCCGCTGTACGCCACGCTGGTGAAGATGGACCTGCGCCTGCTGGAAGCCGCCTATGACCTGGGCGCCAAGCCCTGGCAGGCGTTCTGGCAGATCACCGTGCCGCTGTCGCGTCAGGGCGTGATCGCCGGCGCCATGCTGGTCTTCATCCCGGCGGTGGGCGAGTACGTGATCCCGGAAATGCTGGGCGGCGCCAACACGCTGATGATGGGCCGCGTGATGTGGAACGAGTTCTTCAACAACACCGACTGGCCGATGGCCTCGGCGGTGACCTGCGTGATGGTGCTGCTGCTCCTGGTGCCGCTGGCGCTGTTCCAGTACAACCAGGTCAAGCAGCAGGAACAGGCCGGCGGGGGGCGCAAATGAACGGTCCCAACAAGACGCTGCGCGCCCTCGCGCTGGGGCTGGGGTATTTCTTCCTGTATGTGCCCATCGTCAGCCTGATGGTCTTCTCGTTCAACGAGTCGCCGGCGGTCACGTCCTGGACCGGCTTCTCGATGCGCTGGTACCACTCGCTGTTCAACGACGACGCGCTGCTGCGCGCGGCCTGGCTGTCGTTCCGCATCGCCGCGCTGACGGCCACGGCGGCGGTCATCCTCGGCACCTGGGCCGGCTATGTGCTGGCCCGCATGGGGCGCTTTCGCGGCTTCACGCTGTACGTGGGCATGCTGAGCGCGCCGCTGGTCATTCCCGAGGTGGTGCTGGGCATCTCGCTGCTGCTGATGTTCGTCGAACTGCGCGGCCATCTGGGCTGGCCCGCCGAGAATGGCATGTTCACCATCTGGGTCGGCCACGTCACGCTGTGCATGGCTTTCGTCGCCGTGGTTATCCAGACCCGCATCCGCGACCTGGACCGCTCGCTGGAAGAGGCCGCGCTGGACCTGGGGGCCACGCCGCTGGTGGTGTTCTTCAAGATCACGCTGCCGCTGATCGCGCCGGCGCTGGCCTCGGCCTGGCTGCTGTCGTTCACGCTGTCGCTGGACGACGTGGTGCTGGCGTCCTTTCTGTCGGGCCCCAGCTCCAGCACGCTGCCGATGGAAGTGTTCTCGCGCGTGCGGCTGGGCCTGAAGCCCGAGATCAACGCCCTGGCCACGCTGTTCATCCTGGCGGTGGGCACCTGCGTGATCCTGGCTAACCGACTGCAATCGCGCAAAGAGACCGAATTCAAATGAAATCAACGACTTTGTATGGCTTGAGCAAGTGCAGCACCTGCGTCAAGGCGCGCGACTGGCTGAGCGCGCATGGCGTCGCGCATGATTTCGTCGACTACCGCGATCATCCGGTGGCTGCCGCCACGCTCAAGGCCTGGGCCGGCAAGGTGGGCGGCTGGGAAAAGCTGGTCAACCGCACGTCCATGACCTGGCGCGCGCTGCCGGACGAGCGCAAGGCCGCCAGCACCGACGCGCAATGGACCCAGCTGATCGCCGAGTACCCGGCGCTGGTGCGCCGCCCGGTCACGGTCACGCCGGACGGCGAGGTCACGGTCGGTTTCAGCGAAAAGCGCTACGGCGAACGCTTCGCCTGATCGCGCAGCGCCATGGCCGGCAAGGCAATTCCATCGGGCAGCGCCGCAGCGGCGCTGCCCGATGTTTTTTTCGACCGCGACGCCCGCGAGCTGGCGCGCGACCTCTTGGGCAAGGTGATCCGGCACCGCGTCGACGGGCTGTGGCTCTCGGCCCGCATCATCGAGACCGAGGCCTACTATCAGGCCGAGAAGGGCAGCCACGCCTCGCTGGGCTACACCCACAAGCGGCGCGCGCTGTTCATGGACGGCGGCGTCATCTACATGTACTACGCGCGCGGCGGCGATTCGCTGAACTTCAGCGCCGCCGGGCCGGGCAACGCGGTGCTGATCAAGTCCGGCCATCCCTGGGTCGACGCGCGTTCGGGGCCAGAGGCGCTGGCGCGCATGCAGGCGCTCAATCCCGACGCGGCGGGGCGCGCGCGTCCGCCGCACAAGCTGTGCGCCGGCCAGACCCTGCTGTGCCGCGCCCTGGGCTTGAAGGTGCCTGACTGGGATGCGCGCCGCTTCGATCCCGAGGCGCTGTACGTGGAGGACGTGGGCGAGCGTCCCGCCGCCCTGATCCGTTGTGCCCGGCTGGGCATTCCGGCCGGCCGCGACGAGCACCTGCCATACCGCTATGTGGACCCGGCCTATGCCGCGTTCTGCACCCGCAACCCGCTGCGGCGCGGCCAGGTCGCGGGTCGCGACTACGTCTGGGTGGATGGGCGGGGCAGGGAATTGCCACCGCCGGGCGGGGCGTAGCGGGCGCAGCCCTGTTCAGCGCGCCAGGCGCCGGCTGAGGTCAGGGCACTGCCGAAAGCGCCGTCTCAGGCGGAGCGGTCTGTGGCTACGCGCGCCCGGCGCTCCATCGAGGCCAGCATCTCGGCGTACTTCCGCCGCACGCGGCGGCGGTTCAGGCGCCGGCTCCAGGCGTACAGCGGAATCAGGGGCAGCGAGCCGAAGCCGTCGATCAGGTACAGCCCGGGCTTGCCGTCGGCGTTGCGGCCGCAGGCGATGTTGGAGGGCGAGACGTCATGCAGCACGACATGGGCGTCGGCCAGATCCTCGAAGAACTCGTCCAGCCGCGCCCGCAGGGCCTCGTCCAGCCGGCCCTGGCGCGCCAGGCTCGCCACCGTGGGCGCGATCCCGCCCGCGTCGTCGGTGATCTTCTCCACCAGCAGCCCCAGCCCCAGCGATGTCTGCGCCACGCCCACGATGCGGGCCAGCGGCACCTGCCATACACCGGAGGGGCGGGTGGTGGTGTTGACGTATTCGGTGATCTCGTTCAGGTAGACGCGGTAGGCGCTTTCACGCTGATACTGCTTGTACCAGCGCTTGAATGGCCGCGCTTGCAGGTAGCGGGCGCGCGCCTTCATGTCCATCACCTTGACGAGCAGGGAAGGGGCGTTCGGGTGCTGGAAGATGTGACGGTCGCCGCCGACCGCCAGGGGGGATTCCGCGTCCAGGTTCAGGGGACCGAAGATCGATTGAAACGAGACTGGGTTGCTACAGGATGGAAGATCGGCGGAGTTCAAAACAGTTGCGTGCTCATGCAGATTGTTAACAGTTTAATGCTGTTGCGCGGAGCAGGCAGGCATACCCGACTGACGGGGCTGGCTTTTTATCCAGGGCCGTCCAGAGCCAAAATACCGGGCCGCATCCTAAAATCCCTGTTTTGGAGGCGAGTCCCTTGACCTTGAATGACATCCTGCTTTGGGTCGCGGCCGGTGGCGCCGTGCTGGCCTGCCTGCTTGGCCTCGCGGCCTGCCTGCGCCCGTCCGCCGGCCCCGCCCGCCTGGACGCGCTGCTCGAAGGGCTGGAACGCACCGAGCGCGCGCTGCGCGCCGACATCGCCGAGGGCCAGCGCGGCCTGCGCGGCGAACTGGCGGAGTCGGCCCGCGCCCTGCGCGCGGAGCTGGGGCAGGCCCAGGATGAGCTGCGCGCCGGCCTGGGACGCGACGCCCAGGCCGCCCGCGCCGAGTCCGCCGAATCGCTGGCCCGCTTCGCCGCCGGTTTCGGCGAGCAGCTGCAGGGGCTGATCCAGATCAACGAGCGCCGTCTGTCCGAAGTGCGAGCCACCGTCGACCAGCGCCTGCAACTGCTGCAGGCCGACAACGGCGCCAAGCTCGACGAGATGCGCCGGACCGTGGACGAAAAGCTGCACGCCACGCTGGAACAGCGGCTGGGCGAATCGTTCAAGCTGGTCTCCGAGCGGCTGGAGGCAGTGCACAAGGGCCTGGGCGAAATGCAGGCGCTGGCCGCCGGCGTGGGCGATCTCAAGCGCGTGCTGACCAACGTGAAGTCGCGCGGCACCTGGGGCGAGGTGCAACTGGCCAGGCTGATCGAAGACAACATGACGCCGGACCAGTACGCCAGCAACATCAAGCCGGTGCCGGGCAGCGACGCGATCGTGGAATTCGCCGTGCGCCTGCCGGGCAGGGCGGGCGGCGCGCCGGTCTGGCTGCCGATCGACGCCAAGTTCCCCAAGGAAGAATACGAGCGCCTGATGGATGCCCAGGAAGCGGCCGACGCCGAGGGCGCGCGCGCGGCCGGCGCGGCGCTGGGCAAGGCGGTGGAAGCGCAGGCCCGGTTGATCGCCGCCAAGTACGTGGCGCCGCCGCACACCACCGATTTCGCCATCATGTTCCTGCCCACCGAAAGCCTGTATGCCGAGGTGCTGCGGCGTCCGGGGCTGCTGGACCGGCTGCACGGCCTGCGCGTCAACGTGGCCGGCCCCAGCAATCTGGCGGCCTTGCTGAACAGCCTGCAGATGGGCTTTCGCACCCTGGCCATCGAGCAGCGCTCGTCCGAGGTCTGGCAGGTGCTGCGCGCCGTCAAGACCGAGTTCGGCAAGTTCGGCGAGGCGCTGGCCAGCGTCAAGAAGACGCTGGACAACGCCAGCAACAAGATCGGCCAGACCGAGGTGCGCACGCGCGCCATGCTGCGCAACCTGAAGAGCGTCGAAGCCTTGCCCGAGGCCGACGCGCGTCTGGTGCTGGGCGGGCAGGAATTGGACGATGCCGCCGAATCCAGTGTGTCCGCCAGTCCGGATGAACGGGAAGATCCCGGGCCCAGGTGAAGCGATCGGCAGGCGGGGACAGACGCCTCGCGCACCGGGCTCTGATGCGGCAATCCGGAGTCCGGACCGGGCCTGCCGCTTGAGGCTGGGCGCTAGTCTTCGTCCTCTTCAAGGACCGATTCGTAATCCTGGCCGCCATAGAAAACGCCGATGACCGAGACGGTCCGCAGGCGCTCGTCGACCATGAACGCGATGACGGCGCGGCCGCGATGGTTGGTGATGCGAAGACCTGGCATCAGATCGTCCCGGCGGCGTCCGCGCATGGGGAAATCGGCCAATTTGATGCAACTGGCGACGATCGCATCCACATACCGCGCGGCAATCGCGGGCGATCCTGCGTGGCTTATTTAGTCTTCGATGCCTTCGAGTTGTTCAAGCGCCTCGGGGGAAAAGAGGACGGCATAGCTCACTCCCGGGTTCCCTGCGTGGTCTTGCGGCGCGTCTCGAGGTGTTCGCGGACCTGGTCGGCCGAGAGTGCCCGGGCGGGATCGTCTTTCAAGGCCCACGCCGCGGGAATCGCCGTCTCGCGCAGCCAGGCTTCGATGACGCGGTCTCGCGCCATCAAAGCCCTGAGCCCATCACGAATCACTTCGCTTTCACTGGCATATTCACCGGCGCGAACCTTGGACTTCACGACGTCCGCCATCTCGTTGGGCAGGGTGATGCTCATCTGCTGTGTGGTACGCATGGGGGTTCCTTAATCTAGTAGGATTAAATCCTACTACTTCGCGTATGACAAATCCAGGGCTGGGACCCGCCCGCCCGATGGGGACGGTCGCCTCCCGTGATAGGGATCGCTGCCCTTGCCGAGTCGTGTCCAACTTTCGCGTCCAGCCGTCGTGCCATGGAAGGGAGGTAGCTTGTTGCCCCGCCATACAGTGGATATCCTCATGCTTGCGGCAATCCGCCGTCGATATCTGGAGCATCGCAAGCATGGGCACCGCTGAACGCCACGATCCTTCTTCCCTCGACGCGACCGGGCTGGCCGCGGCCATCGCCGATGGCCAGACCACGGCCAGCCAGGCCATGCGCGAGGCCCTGGAGCGGGTCGCCGCGCGTAATCCCGACATCAACGCGGTCTGCGGACTGCGGGAAGACCTGGGCCTGAGCCTGGCCGCCAGGACGGACGAGGAACTGGCGGGCCTGACGCGGGACGGGCGGCGCGCCCTGCTGGCCGAGCGTCCGTTCCTGGGCGTGCCGACCTTGCTCAAGGACCTGGGCACGGCCGCGCTGGGCCTGCCCAGCGCCATGGGCTCGGTGCTGTACGGCCAGGTAGAGTGGAACGTGGACGCCGAGATCGTCGTCCGCTACCGCCGCGCCGGCCTGATTCCCTTTGGCCGCAGCACCAGCGCCGAGCTGGGGCTCAGCCCCACTTCCGAATCGCCGGTCTACGGCGCGCCCACGCAGAATCCCTGGAAGCCCGGTCATAGCGCCGGCGGTTCCAGCGGGGGCGCGGGCGCCGCGCTGGCCAGCGGCATGGTGCACATCGCGCACGGCAGCGACGGCGGCGGCTCGATCCGCATTCCCGCGTCCTGCTGCGGCGTGCTGGGCCTGAAGCCCTCGCGCGGCCTGATGCCGCTGGGCCCGCTCAAGGGCGAAGGCTGGGGCGGGCTGGCCACCGAGCACATGATGACCCTGTCGGCGCGCGACTGCGCCGCCGCCCTGGACATCAGCGCCGGCGCCGACGTGGGCGCGCCCTATGCCGCGCCGGCCTTGCCCGCTCAATCCTTCCGCGCGATCGTGGCGGACGCGGCGCGGGATCCGCGCGCCGTCGCGCCGCGCCGCATCGCCTGGCTCAACACGACCTACGAAGGCGACGCGATCGATCCGGAAGTCGCGGCCGCGGTAGCCGAGGCCGCCAGCCTGTTCGCCTCGCTGGGGCACGAACTCGAGACCGCCGCGCCGCCCGTGGGCTCGGAAGAGGTCCTGTCGCCGATGCTGCCGCTGATCGCCAGCGCCGCGGCCAATGCCATCGACGCCTTCGTCGCCGCGCGCGGCCGGCGCCTGGCGGCCGACGAACTCCAGCCCACCACGCTGGGCGCGCGCGAGTACGCGCGCAACATTTCGGGCGCGCAGTACGTGTCCTGCGTCGACGCCTGCCACGAGATCACGCGCCGCGTCGGCCGTTTCCTGGACCGGCGCGACGGACAGGGCTACGACCTGTTCCTGTCGCCAACGCTGGCCGGCCTGCCCGCCGCCATCGGCCGTTACGCCATGGACAACGCCGATTACCTGGCCTACCGTCTGGGCAAGAAGGGCGTGATCGGCTATTCGCCCTTCGCGCCGCTGGCGAACCTGACCGGCATGCCCGCGATCTCCATTCCCTTCGGGCTGTCGCGCGATGGCCTGCCCATCGGCATCCAGCTGATGGGGCCGTTGGGCAGCGAGGCCTTGCTGTTGGCGCTGGCGGCGCAGGTCGAGGCCGTCAAACCATGGCAGCGGGTGGCGCCGATGGCCCGCTAGCGGCAAGGCCGGGGCAGCGGGCGCGCCGCGCCCGCCCACGGCAACAGGGAGAGATCATGGCATCGTTTTCGACGCATACCGTGTTCAACCAGGTTCCGCCCCTGGAGGACTATTCCCTTTACGAGACGGATCCCGCGCTGCGCGCGGCGGTGGCGCGCGAAGGCGCGGCGGCCTGGGAGGGCGACCTCGCCGCCCATGGCGCCTGGCTCGGGCGGGCGCAGACGCTGGCCGCCGGGGACGAGGCCAATCGCCATCCGCCCAGGCTGATCAGCTATGACCGCGGCGGCCATCGCGTCGACCAGATCGAATTCCATCCCTCCTGGCGGCTGCTGATGGGTGGCGTGGTGGCGCGCGGCCTGCACAGCCGTGCCTGGGCGCAGCCGGCGCCGGGCGCCCAGGCCGCGCGCGCCGCCGCCTACCTGATGCAGGGTCAGGTCGAGGCCGGCACCTTGTGTCCGACCACCATGACTTTCGCGGCCGTGCCGCTGCTGCAACGCGAACCGGCCGGCGTGGTGGACTTCGGCGGCGACTGGCTGCCCGCGTTGTATTCGCGCGAGTTCGACGGCGCGGACGCGCCGCTGACCGCCAAGCGCGGCGCGCTGATCGGCATGGGCCTGACCGAAAAGCAGGGCGGTTCGGACCTGCGCGCCATCAGCACGCGGGCGACGCCGCTGGGCGCGCCGGGGCGCGGCTGCGCCTATCAGCTGGTGGGCCACAAATGGTTCTATTCGGTGCCGCAGGCCGATGCGCACCTGGTGCTGGCCCAGGCCGACGAGGGGCCCAGCTGCTTCTTCGTGCCGCGCTGGATACCGGGCGGGCCGCGCAACGCCGTGCGCGTGCGCCGCCTGAAGGACAAACTGGGCAACCGCAGCAACGCCAGCGCCGAGGTCGAGTTCGAGGACGCCTGGGGCGTGATGGTGGGCGAGCCGGGCCGCGGCCTGTCGGTGCTGCTGGAAATGGCCGCCACCACGCGGCTCGATTGCGTGCTGGGCAGCGCGGCGCTGTTGCGCCAGGCGCTGGTGCAGGCCGCGCATCACGCGCGTCATCGCCAGGCCTTCGGCAAGCCGCTGGCCGAGCAGCCGCTGATGCGCAACGTGCTGGCCGACCTGGCGCTGGAGAGCGAGGCGTCCATGGCGCTGGCGTTGCGGCTGGCGCGCGCCGTCGACGAGCGCGCCGACCCCGGCGCGCGGGCGCTGGCGCGCGTGGGCACGCCGGCCGCCAAGCTCTGGGTCTGCAAGCGCGCCGTGGCGGCGGTGGCCGAGTGCCTGGAGGCTTGGGGCGGCAACGGCTACGTGGAAGACGGTCCCATGCCCAGGCTGTACCGCGAGACGCCGGTGAATTCGGTCTGGGAAGGCTCGGGCAACGTCATGGCGCTGGACGTGCTGCGCGCGCTGCAGCGCGAACCCGAGGGCATGCCCGCGCTGGCGCGCGAGCTGGACGCGGCCGCCGGCCAGTACCGCGACTACGACGCCGCGCTGGCGCAATGGCGCGCCAGCCTGGCCGACCCGGCGCAGGCCGAGGTCCAGGCCCGCCGCATCGCCGCCGGGCTGGCCCGGCTGTGGCAGGCGGCGCTGTTGATCCAGCACGCGCCGGCCGCCGTCGCGGACGCCTTCGTGGGCAGCCGGCTGGCGGCGGGCGGCGGCATTTTCGGCGAATTGCCCGCCGGCGCCGATGTCCGCGCCATCCTGGCGCGCGCCTGGCCGGACGCCGTCGCATGCTAAATTTCCCTACTTCCCCGTACCGCCTTACCCATTTGGAACGCCATGCTTTCCCAGCAAGAACTCAAGCAGCAGGCCGCCGACGCGGCCCTGGAATTCGTTGAACAGGTCGCCGGCCCGGACGCCATCATCGGCGTGGGCACCGGCTCCACCGCCGACCTCTTCATCGACGGGCTGGCCCGTTTCAAGGGCCGCATCGCCGGCACGGTGGCCAGCTCGGAACGCAGCGCCGCCCGCCTGGCGGGGCATGGCCTGAAGGTGCTGGACCTGAACGACGTGCGCTCGATGCCGATCTACGTGGACGGCGCCGACGAGATCAACGCCGGCCTGCACATGATCAAGGGCGGCGGCGGCGCGCTGACGCGCGAGAAGATCGTCGCCTCGGTGGCCGAGCGCTTCATCTGCATCGCCGACGAATCCAAGCTGGTCCAGACGCTGGGCAAGTTCCCGCTGCCGCTGGAAGTGATTCCGATGGCGCGCGAGTCCGTGGCCCGCGCCATGACGGCGCTGGGCGGCCAGCCGCGCCTGCGCGAAGGCTTCGTGACCGACAACGGCAACATCATCCTGGACGTGTCCGGCCTGTCCATCACCGACGCGCCGGCGCTGGAAGCCCGCGTCAACAACTTGCCCGGCGTGGTGACTTGCGGTCTGTTCGCGCTGCCCGGCGCCGACGTGGCGCTGCTGGCGACGCAGAACGGCATCCGGCGGCTGGATCGCGCCTGATGATTTCCCCCACGGCTGCGTTTGCGCGGCTGTGGGCGACAGGCATGGCGCGCCGGCTCAAGCGGACGCCTGTTTTTCGGGCTCGACCGACAGGCGCAGGCCCAGGGTCTTGAGCACCGCCAGCAGCGTCTTCAATGTGGGATTGCCATTGGGCGACAGCGTGCGGTAAAGGGACTCGCGGCTGATGCCGGCTTGCGCCGCGACGACGGCCAGGCCACCGTAGGCTTCGGCTACGGTGCGCAGGGCGAGCAGGCCCGCGGCCCGGTCGTCGGGGTCGTCCAGCGATTCCAGGGCGGCCTTGAGATATTCGACGGCCAATTGGCGATCCGCTCGCAGTTCGGCGACTTCCGCGGCGTGGTGAGATACCGCGCCCTTGAGCTTGCTCATGCCTGCCTCCGTTTCCATTCCTGCCACAACGCCTGGGCGACCTTGATGTCGCCAGCCTGGCTGCCTTTGTCTCCGCCACACAGCAGCAAGACGACAGCCTTGCCGTGCCGGCCGCAGTAGACGCGATAGCCAGCTCCGGTATGTATGTGTAGTTCGATGACGCCCGCGCCCACCGGCTGCGAGTCGCCGAAATTGCCCATTTCGAGCTGCCGCAGGCGCACCCGGATACGGGCCTGGGACGACTTGTCGCGTAGCGTATTGAGCCATGCGGAGAAGGGTTCGCCGCCATCCTCGCGCTGATAGCGCAGCAATTCCAGCATGGTATGATTGTAGCTTGAAAGCTACTCCTTGTGGGTGAGAGCCACCGGTGGGCAAGCCGGCGAGGCCCGGGATCAGTGGGGAAGCGCAGCCTGGACGCTTGCGCCGGGCGCAGGCGTGTCCAAGGATCGTAATGCCTTCCTTGCAGCGGTTTGCCGGGGTGTTCATAATCCTGTCACACATGGGTCATAACCTTGCGGGCTGTGCAGGCCCATCACGAAAACGCTTACTTTCCGGGGCAATGCAATGAAACCAACCACGCAGGGAGCCCGGATGACCGAGCACACAAACAAGCAGTTCGACGCTGATCTGGAAAACGTCCGCTCGCAGTTCCTGCAGATGGGCGGCGTGGTGGAAGCCATGATCCAGGAAGCCATCGACGCGCTGGCCAGCGGCGACATGGCGCTGGTGGACAAGGTCCGCGAGCGGGAAAAGGAAGTCAACCGTCACGAAGTCGAGATCGACGAGAGCATCAGTCGCATCCTGGCCCGGCATCAGCCCACGGCCATCGACCTGCGCATGCTGATGGCGGTGTCGAAGATGCTGACCGACATGGAGCGCTCCGGCGACGAGGCCGAGAAGGTCGCCACCGTCGCGCGCCGCATCCATGAAGGCGAGCTGCGCCACTTCCCCGTCATCGAGCTGCGTCACATGGCCGCCAATGTGCGCACCATGCTGCACCAGGCGCTGGACGCCTTCGCCCGCCTGGATCCGATCCAGGCGGCCGCGGTGGTGCGCAGCGACAAGGAAGTCGACAAGGAATGGAAGGGCGCGCTGCGTCACCTGATCACCTACATGATCGAGGATCCGCGCACCATCTCGCGCTCGATCGACATGATCTTCATCGCCCGCGCGCTCGAGCGCATCGGCGATCATGCCAAGAACATGTCCGAGCGCGTGATCTACATGGTCAAGGGCGCGGATGTGCGCCACACCGGCGTGAAGAACACCGAGCGCCTGGCGCGCGGCGAGGAAGACGAACGCAACGAGGCCGAGTAAAGCGCGCGGGGGCTGGCGTCAGCCGGCCTCGGCCCTGATTCCCGATCGTCTGGCGCAAGCCGAAAAAACCCCTGGAGCGTGGGCTCCAGGGGTTTTTCATTTCCGGCTTGGCGCATGTCGCCGAAGGGGAGGCAGCGTCGTGCGCCAGTCGGTGCGCGGACGCCTGTCGCAGGCGGCTTTATTAAGACTTCTTGGATATTTGTATTAATGATTCAGCGTAAGTCTGATCATTAATCCATTGCCTTTTCTATTGATTTTTGCAGTTGTATTTTCGAACTTTTCAATTAAGAAATTTCTCGAAGAAATTCCATTTAAGTCTCCCCATCATAGCGACTGCCTGAATCGGGATGCTACCCAGCTACCCGGTCAGGTTGCTCCTTGCCTCGTGGCAAGGAACAACTTCAACCTTTGGCTGGTTCACTATGAAACTCAATAAAATCATTCTCGCGATCGGGTTGGGCGTGGCAGCGGTTGGCGTCGCCAATGCCGCCAACGTGTCCAAGAAAATCACCCTGACGGCCCAGATCAACGACGCCATCTTCGTTTCCAAGGCGGATGGCGCCACCTGGTACGGCACGGAAGAACTCGAGGCCGCCGACTATCGTCAGCAATCCTTCTCCAAGACGCTGCCTGTCCGCGTCTGGACCAAGAACTCGGACTTCAAGGTCTCGCTGCAGCAGCCGCTGAAGATGACCAACGGCGTCTACGAAATGAAGAACGCCAAGGTTTCGCTCACGTCCGGCGCTGGCACCGGCGAGGTGAAGTTTGGCTCGGCGCTGACAGTCAAGCAGGTGACGACGACCGCCGACGGCTTTGATGAAGTCCACAACGTCACCGTCCACGTGGACGCGCCCACCAAGACCACCGGCGGCCCGGATACCAACGGTAGCTACAGCGGCGATCTGGTCATGGTGTTCGAACCCGTTGCCGCGACCGGCACCGGCGGTTCCGGCGGCTCTGGCACCCCGACCCCGTAAGTCGCACTGCCTCGGGCGCGGCAATGCGCCCGTTCCCGGACCCCGGTCTCGCATCGGGGTCCGCGCGTTCTCTCTCCCTTCCTCCCGTGAGTCCTTCTGGGTATTCCAGGCGATATCAGCATGTCTGTACGACAGACTTCCTCTCGGCTATGCATGGCGTGGGCGTGCCTTTCGGTCATCGTCCCCGGGCGCGCGCATGCGCAGGCGGTCGTCAGCTACGGCGTGCCGGAAGGCTTCAGCGAGATCGAGCTGGACAACACGGCCAGCTATGTGGCGACCTACGACGGTAAAACGCTGCCCGGCCTGGTCAACTATTCGCAGAAGCGGGCGGCGCTGGGATTCGATGCGGAGCTGTACGCGGCCAATGGCATCTCGGTGGAAGAGATCAACGCCATCCGCAACGTCGTGTCCAGGATCGACTACAAGCAGTGCGTCAATGGCTGCGACATGCAGGTCGCGGGCCACTATGTCACCGTCGACAAGGTGCGTCGCACGCTGGATATTCGCAGCTCGCGGTCGGATTACCTGGCGCCGTCCACGTCGGTGGGGCTGGTCAGCAGCCACGCCATCGACCTGCGCGGCTCGTCGGACGGCTATCGCAGCGCGAACGTCTATGGCAATACCTGGCTGGGTTTGCCCGGGCGCAGCTTTGGCTACGCAAGCTGGTATGGCGGTCGCAGCCGCACGCAGGGCCGCAGCACCAGCAACCAGGGGCTGTCGTCGTATTACCTGCAAAAGAACTTCTCCGGCACCTATGTGCGGGCGGGCAAGCAGAACAGCATCGACTACGCGTCCGGCTCGGTCAGCACCGTGCTGACTCCCAGCTTCGACCGTTTCGTCACCATAGGCAGCCAGGACAATCTGCGCAATCAGCGCAACGCCGGCTCGCTGGTGCTGTATGCGACGGCCGAGGGCAACTACGAGTTCTACCGCAACGGTCGCCTGGTGTGGAAGCGGCCGGCCACGCTGGGGCGCAACGAGGTCAGCTATCTGGACCTGCCCGGCGGCTACTACCCGCTGGAAATCCGCCTGGTCGACCGCAACGGCAACGTACTCAACAGCGAAACGCGGGACATCAATAACCTGAACTTCGCCAGCGGCCAGAATTCCTGGCACGTCACGGTGGGCCAGGAGATGAACACCGGTGAAAACCTGGTGCAGGCCTCGGTCAGCCGGAACCTGAGCCAGTTCTACCTGAACGGGTCCGTGGTTCGGAGCCAGCGCTCGGAATGGGCCACGGAAGTGAACCTGACCCGTCCTTCCAAGTTCGGCGAGACCGACATCACGCCGACCGTCGGCGTGCTGGCCGGCGAGCGCGGCAAGGGCGGCTACGCCAACCTGCAGGTGAGCGATCCGACCCTGGGCAGTCTCTGGGTCAGCCGCTATCTGAACAACGATGTATCGCGCTTTTACTGGGGTTCGCCCAGCACCAGCGTGTCGTACAGCCATCTCGTGCGCGGCGTATCGCTGGGCTACAACTACTACAAACAGCCCTTCGGCGAAACCCATCAGGCCGAAGTGCGTTGGAACTACCGTCCCAACGGGCTGTGGTCCACCTTCGCGCTGGGGGTGCAGAAGGGCGGCTACATGAGCCGCGACGGCGGCTACGCCGTCTACTTCAACATGACCTGGACGCTGGACAAGACGCAGGCCAGCTTCCGCGCGGCGCAGTATGGCGGGCAGACCCAGATGAGCGGCGACTACCGCCGCGATTTCCAGGACAGCTACGGCTCCACGTCGCTGGGCACGACCGTGACGCGCCAGGATCGCGAGACCAGCCTGACGGCCTATGGCAGCCGTTCCGGCACGCGTGGCGACACGTCGCTGAACCTGGGCCACAACGGCCGCAGCACCAGCGCGGACTTCAACTATCGCGGCATGGTCGCGGCCAGCGCCGACGGCCTTGCCCTGGGACGCTATAGCGGCGGCGGCAGCGCCTTGTTGCTCAAGACGCCGGAGGTGTCCGGCACGGACTACGGCTTCAACGTCGAGGGCCATCCGGTGGCCGGCGGCGGCACCTATGCGGTACCGCTCGGCATGTACGACGACGTGTCCTTCGCCCGCGTGGTCAGCGGCAACGATGGCCTGGACATGAACATCGAGGTGCCGGCCAACATCGTGCGCGCGCACCCGGGCCAGGTCTATCCGGCCCAGGCCAAGGTCGACATCAACATGGTCTACAGCGGCCTGCTGACCGGGCCGGACGGCGAGCCGGTGGGCGGCCGGATTCTCGAAACCGGCGACACGGCCCATCCGAACGGCCTGTTCTCGATATCGGCCAAGACCGTGTTGCCCAAGATCACCGTGCAGCAGGCCGGCAGGAGCTACGTCTGCGACCTGTCCGACGGAGGCAGCGACGGCCGCTACCGCTGCGAGTAACCGAACAAAGGACTCTTCTAGATGACGCTACGATCGATTTTCTTTCTTGCCCTGGCAGCCTTCATGGCGCTGCCGGCCGCGCGCCAGGCGCGCGCCGAGGGCGAACTCATGGTGATGCCGGCCAGCCTGCAGGTCGTGCCCGGGCACGACTACGCGGTGACGGTCAAGAACGTGGGCGATGGCCCGCTGTACCTGAACATCGCGCTGCAACAGGTGATAAACCCCGGCATGGAGCACGAGCGCAAGGTGCCGCTGAGCGAGATCGAGCGCCCCGGCCTGCTGGCCCATCCCGACCGCTTGTCGCTGGGTCCGGGGCAGTCGCGCAAGATCGCGCTCAAGTCGCTGGTCGAGCCCACTGCCGAGGCGCTGTACCGCCTGTACGTGATCCCGGCGAAGGTCATGCAGGTGGAGCAGGCGCCGCAGGACAAGATCACCGCGCCGATGTCGGTGGCGATCGGCTACGGGGTGCTGGTGCGCCACATGCCGCCGGTGGCCAAGCAGACCACGGGCTGGACGCACCGCTGCGAGGGTCGCGAAATGGTGTTGGAGAACACCGGCACCGTGCGCGTGGTGCTGCCGGATGCGCAGGCGGGCAAGTCCGCCACGGCGCGGAGTCTGGCCTTGTTTCCTGGCGTGCCGCAGCGCATCGCGGACGGCAGTCTGCGCTGGACCGAGAACGGCGAGTCGCGCTCGCTGGCGTGTCCCTGACCGACGCGGAACGTGAAATGGCGATGACGACCCTGCCCGATGCGTCGCGACGTGGCCTGTGGCTGGTTCTGCTGGCGGCGTTGTGCTGCGCGCTGTTGCCAGCGGCGGGCATGGCGGCGGGCGTGCTCAAGCTGTCCCATGCCGAGATCTGGCTGCGCGGCGATGGCCGGACCAGCCGCTTGTACGCCGAGAATGCCGGCGATACCACGCTGTATCTGGATGTGGAGCAGCGCCTGCTGCGCAATCCCGGCGAGCAGCCCGAGGAATTGACGCCAATTGGCGAGGTGCGCAATCCGACGCTGCTGGTGGCGCCCGTGCGCCTGGCGCTGGCGCCGGGTCAGCGGGCGCCGATCACGATGAAGGAACTGGCGCGCCCGGACACTCCGCAGGTCTGGCGGGTGACATTTCGGCCCCGGGAAAAACTGTTGGCGGAACCGGATCCGACCCGGGCGATGGCTGCGCCGCTGGTGGTGAGCATCGGCTATGGCGTGTTGATCTATCAGATGCCGGCGCGCTAACCGTGATTGTCGTCGCCATAAATCGGAGTGCATCTATGAAGCCTAGGATTTTTTCGTGCTTGGCGTCGTGTGCCGTCGCTCGCCGGCGCTTGTCGCTGGTTGTGCTGGCGGCGCTGTGCCTGTTCGCGGATCGGTCGGCATGGGCTGCCACTTACGCTGCCGACGTTATCGACGGCAGCTACCGCGACTGCCGCATAATCTGGAGCGGCGATCGGCTTACCGTCAGCTTCACCGTTGATTTCAAGAGCGCGTCCGGGAATGTGGCTGGCAGGACGTTCTTGTCCCGGGGGATAGCCATTTATGCATACGATGCAGCGGCCAAGCCGACGTTCCCGGCGGCTACCGTCGTGTCGATCAATGGCAGTCAAAGCAGTAACTGGAACAGAGTCGACGACTTCACGGTGGAGTTTGCGGTTCCAGCCTACCCGAGAGCGCACTGGATGAATGCCGCGGCATTCACCGCCAAGGTCACTGCCGATTTATACATGGGCACGTTGAACTACTGGCCGGCCGTCTCGGTGCAGGCGGCGAATATGACAACGGATGGGGATCCCGTGCTCTCAAGAACCGGCGCGCTGTACATCGGCCCGAACATGTCGGGCTGCCGAACCATCGATCCGACCAAGCCGCCGCCCTCGCCGGTCACCACCGACATCAAGGTGACGGCGCCGGACTGGGACCTGGGCGAATTGGAGCGGGGCAAGGAAGCGACGCAAACCTTCGCCACCGACGCGCAGCGGCTGTGCTTTGCCTATGACGCCAAGTACATCGAATACGACAAATACCTGATCAGCGTAAGCAGCCGCAATGGCGTGGCCGATAACAAGTTCCTGATGGTGAATGCGGCGGATGGCAGCGAGACGGTTCCGTATACGCTGAGTTTCACGGGGGGCGGCGCGCCGATGGCGTTGCCCAGTATCAATGGACTGCCGTTGACGTTGGGCAAGAGCGGGCGGACGTGCCTGACGCCCA
>NZ_JCBANH010000091.1:0-26629 GCF_059760925.1 Achromobacter sp. 1011791174 | reverse complement strand
CACGGCGGTCAACAGCGGCACGGTGCAGGTATCCCGGGACGCGAACCTGGGCGCGGCTTCGGGCGCGCTGTCGCTGGACGGCGGCACGCTGGCCGCGACCGCGAGCTTCGACACGGGGCGCGCGATCACGGTGGGCTTGGGCGACGGCGGCATCAATGTCGCGGCGGGGGCCAGCCTGGGCGTGACCAGCGTGATCAGCGGCAGCGGCGCAGTGAGCAAGGGCGGCGCGGGCACGCTGACGCTGCACGCGGACAACGTTTATGCGGGAGGCACGACGATCACGGCCGGCACGCTGCAGCTGGGTACGGGCGGCACGGCGGGGGCCATCGTCGGCGATGTGGCCAATAATGGCGCGCTGGCCTTCAATCGCAGCGACGCCTACACCTTCGGCGGCCAGATCAGCGGCAGCGGCGCGGTCACGCAGATGGGCAGCGGAACCACCGTGCTGACCGCCGACAACCGCTACACCGGCCTTACCACCATCGCGGCGGGCGCGCTGCAATTGGGCGCGGGCGGCGCCACCGGCGGCATCGTCGGCGACGTGGTCAACAACGGCAGCCTGATCGTCAATCGCGGCAACACTTACGCCTATGGCGGCGCCATCAGCGGCTCTGGCTCGGTCACGCTGCAGGGCGGAGGCGCCACGGTGCTGACCGGCGACAGCAACTACACGGGCGGCACGCTCATCTCGGCCAGCACGCTGCAGCTGGGCGCGGGCGGCACGACAGGCAGCATTCTTGGCGACGTGACCAACAACGGCGCGCTGGTGTTCAACCGAAGCGATACCTATGCTCACGGCGGCGCCATCGTCGGAAGCGGCAGCCTCACGCAGCAGGGCGGCGGCACGACGGTGCTGACGGCCGACAACCGCTACACCGGCGGCACCATGATTTCCGCGGGCGCCTTGCAGCTGGGCGCGGGCGGCACGACGGGTAGCATCACCGGCGACGTGAGCAACAACGGCGCGCTGGTCTTCAACCGTGGCGACGCCTATACCTTCGGCGGGCTCGTCAATGGCAGCGGCACGCTCACGCAGGCGGGAGCCGGCGTCACGGTGCTGACGGCCGATCACGCCTATACCGGCGGCACCACCATTTCGGCCGGCACGCTGCGGCTGGGCGACGGCGGCACAAGCGGCTCGGTGCTCGGCAAAATCGTCAACAACGCCGCGCTGGCGATCGACCGGGGCGACCTGGTGTCGATGACGAATCTGATCTCGGGTTCCGGCCGGTTCATGCAGACGGGCGCCGGACAGACGGTGCTGAGCGCCAACAATACCTACACCGGCACGACCGAGGTGCTCAAGGGATCGCTCTACATCGATGGGGACCAGAGCGGGGCCACGGGCGCAACGGTCGTGCGGGCGCCGGCCACGCTGGGCGGCGCCGGCATCATCGGTGGAGACGTGAGCGTGGACGGCACGCTGGCTCCCGGAGGTTCGACGGGCGTGCCTGGCACGCTGACGATCAACGGCAAGCTGACACTCGACGGCGGGGCCAAGCTGGCCTACAGCTTCGGCCAGGCCGGCGTGGTGGGCGGTCCGCTCAACGACCTGACCATCGTCAAGGGCGACCTGGTCCTGGGCGGCAAGCTGGACGTCGTCACGTCGCCCGGCGGACGCTTCGATCCAGGCGTCTATCGCGTCATCAGCTATGGCGGCGCGCTGACCGACAATGGCCTGGCCGTCGGCTCGATTCCATCGCCGTCCTTCTCGCTCCAGACGGCCGTGGCCGGGCAGGTCAATCTGGTCAATACGGGGGGCTTGAGCCTGAACGTCTGGGACGGATCGGCCGCCTCGGGCAAGAACAACAACAAGGTCGACGGCGGCGACGGCCATTGGCAGCACGCCAACGGCAACAACAACTGGACCAACACGCTGGGCACGCCGAACGCATCCTACAGCGATGCCTCTTTCGCCATTTTCATGGCGGCGGCCGGCAAGGTCACGGTGGACAACAGCCTGGGTCAGGTGCGCAGCGGCGGGATGCAGTTCGCCAGCGACGGCTATCGCCTGCTGGGCGATGCCGTCGAGTTGGTACCGGACGCAGGCGGCGGCGTGACGATGCGCGTGGGCGACGGCACCGGCCCGGGCTCCGGCTACACCGCCACCATTGATGCCGCGCTGACGGGCGACGCAAGACTGGTCAAGACCGACCTGGGCACGCTCGTCCTGAATGGCGCCAACCGCCATACGGGTGGCACCGACATCAATGCCGGCACCGTGCAGATCGCCAACGATACCGCGCTGGGCGCGGCCGGCACGGCCATCGGCATGAACGGCGGCACCTTGCGCACCACGCAAAACCTCGCGCAATCGCGCGCCATCACCCTGGGCGCGCAAGGGGGCAGCGTGGAGCCGCAGGCCGGCACCACGCTGACCTTGGCCAGCAGTATCGGCGGCGCCGGCTCATTGACCAAGCTGGGCGGCGGCACCGCGATCCTGACCGGCAGCAACAGCTATGGCAGCGGGGCTTCGGTCGCGGATGGCGTCACGCTCATCAAGGCGGGCACGCTGCAGGTGGGCAATGGCGGCGCCAGCGGCAACATCGTGGGCACGGTCAGCAATGACGGGGTGCTGGCGTTCAACCGCGCGGACCGCTATGTCCAGGCCGAGGCGATCAAGGGCAGCGGCAAGCTGGTCCAGCGGGGCAGCGGCACGACCGTGCTCAATGCCGTCAACGCCTACACCGGCGGCACCACGGTGACGGCCGGCGCGCTGGCGGTGGGCGATGCCTCGCATGCCGGCGCGGCGATCAACGGCGGCGCGGTGACGGTCCAGGGCGGCGCGACCTTCGGCGGCTATGGCAGCGTCAAGGGCGACGTCAGCAACGCCGGCACGCTGGCCGTGGCCGATGCCTTGCGCGGCCTGGGCGGCGGCGCGGGCGCGTTCGCCATCGCGGGCAATCTGAGCAATAGCGGCCTGGTGAACCTGGCGGGCGCCAACCCCGGGAACCGGCTGACCGTCACCGGCAATTACCAGGGCCAGTCCGGCGCGCTGTCGCTGAACGCGTACCTGGGCGCGGACGCTTCGCCGTCCGACAAGCTGGTGGTGGACGGCGGCGCGGCAACGGGCGCCACGGCGCTGCGCATCATCAACAAGGCCGGCCCCGGCGTCAGGACCACCGGCGACGGCATCCAGGTGGTGCAGGCTGTCAACGGCGGCACGACCTCGTCCGACGCCTTCACCAGCGCGGGGGTCTACGCGGGCGCCTATGCCTACATGCTGTTCCGTGGCGGCGTCGCTGCCGGCACGGAACAGAATTGGTACCTGCGCTCGGAGATCAAGTCCGCCGGCGAATCCAGGCCGATCTACCGGCCGGGCGTCGCGCTCTATGGCGCGGTGCCGTCGCTGGCTCGCGAGCTGGCGGTGCAGCAGATCGGCACCTTCCACGACCGCCGGGGCAATGAGGAGCGGTTCGGCGATCGCCGGGCGGGCTGGGCGCGCACCTGGGGCGACCATCTCTCGGAGGGCAGCGGCGGCATGGCGGGAAGCTCGTTCAGCGGCAACACATACGGCATGCAGGCCGGTCAGGATCTGTATGCGCGCACGAGCGACAGCGGCCACCAGGACCGCTACGGCGTGTTCCTGGGTTACGCGAGCGCCAATGGCGACGTGCGCGGGGACGCGATGGGCCAGCGCGGCTACCGCGTCGGCAAGCTCGGCATTCAGTCCCACAGCGTGGGCGCCTACTGGACTCACGTCGGGCCGGGCGGCTGGTACACCGACACCGTCATTCTGGGTAGCCGTCTGAAGGTGAATCCCACGTCCAACGCCGGTGACACCAGGGCGACCCGGGGCCGCGCCTTCACCGCGTCGGTCGAAGCGGGACTGCCGATCGCGCTCAAGCCCAATCTGAGCCTGGAGCCGCAGGCGCAGATCATCTACCAGAACACCCGCATCGACTCGGTCAGGGATGCCGCGTCGGAGGTGTCCTTCGCGCCGAAGAACGCGTTCATCGGCCGCGTGGGCGCGCGGCTGCAGGGCGAGTACCAGGTCCAACGCGCCACCTGGAAACCCTATGCGCGGGTCGACCTGGAGCACACGCTGGGGGGACGCGACAAGGTCAGCTTCAGCGGCGGAGCGACCACTGCATCGGACATGGGCGGCACCCAGGCCAGGCTGGGCCTGGGCGTTGCCGTGGACGCCAGCGAGCGCGTCAGTGTCTCGGCGTCCGCCAGCTACGGTTTCAACCTGGGCGGCGAGCGGCGCGAGACGGTGCAGGGCAATCTGGGCGTGCGGATCCGCTGGTGAACGGCGGATCGCCGGACTCGTCGCCTGATGAGGCGACGAGTCCAGCCGCCACGAGTATTCGTTATGCATGGAAAATAATGAAGATCATATTTTTGTGATTATCTGTGGTGGTTCCTTTTTTTATATAAGGGCGACCTTTCCCGGAAATATTGATTTGATTGAATGCGCCCGCCGCAAGCGACTGTTAAGAGTTGTTTAGAGGCCAGGGGCTTGATGGGTAATCCCGGCTGGTCCGGAAAAATCCGGGATTGCATTGCACCTACCCCAATGTAGTGATCTCGCAAGATGCCATGTCGTCCCTGATCAAGCGAGCTAAAAGGCATGCCGCGGATCAACGAACATGCACTGAAACAGCCATGCATCGGCACTTTTGTGGATGTTGGTCAAACATCTTTGAATATGTATTCCATATTTTCAATGCATATGGAATTTTTTTGTTTTTGTGCTTGATCGGTATTAATAATCCGTGTCAAAGTAAATCAAAGGCCGCCTTTCTTGCTGCGTTAATTATTAGTTTTTTCCCCTGAGTCGTGCCGCGGAGATCATTCGCAAATCCGGCAGCGTAAACCGCCACCGGGTGGGCCGCCGCATTGGCGAGCCGCGATGCGTACCTGCGGTCTATCCTGGCTGGAGGATGGCATGCGAGAACGGAAGCAGTCCCTTGTCCTGGTGCCACGGCGCCTGAGCCTGCTGATTGGCGCGGCCCTGTTCGGCGGCTGGCCCGGTCCGGCCGCCTACGCGGCCTGCGTCACCTCCGGGACCAGCACCACCTGCAACACCAGCGCGCCGAATCCCGCGACCACGCCGATCGGCCAGGGGCCTGCCACCGCGTCCGGCGCGTCTGTCACCCTGCAGCCCAACGCCCAACTGGCCGTGGGCAACGCCAACACCATCAGTCTGGGCGACAACGCCACCATCTTCCTGGGCGCCGGCGCCGTGGTCAGCAATACGGCCACCTCCGGCGCGGGCCTGTGGACGGCCGGCAACAACACCGTCGAGTTCGGTTCCAACGGCATGCTTACGGTGTCGGCGGGCGCCAAGATCCAGGCGCTGGGCACGCAGGCCAATGGCGAGGCGGTCAACGTCATGGGCGCGGGCAACACCATCCTCAACTATGGGTTGATCTCGGGCGGCAATGCCGCCGCGATCTGGTTCGAGGACCGCAGCAAGGGCGCGGCCAACACGGTCGACAACTACGGCATCATCCAGGCGGGCAACGGCACCAGCAGCAACGTCATCGGCAACAGCGGCAGCGGCAACGTCAGCTTCATCAATCGCAGCGGCGCCACCGTGCGCGGCAGCCTGACCTTCGCCAGCGGCAACGACTCGCTCACGCTGTATCCGGGTTCCATCATCACCGGCGGTTTCAACGGCGGCGGCGGCACCAACAGCTTGTCGCTCGCGGGCGAGCTGGGGTCCAGCGATACCTTGCCCGGCACCATCAGCAATTTCCAGTCGCTGATCAAGACCGGCGACGGCAAGTGGACCTTGTCCGGCTCGGTCGGGAGCAACGGCGGTGGTACGCCGCTGGCGGTGCAGGTGCAGGACGGCACGCTGGCCCTGACGGGCAACAATGCCGGTTTCAACGGCTCGGTCAGGGTCGATCCGGCCGGCACGCTGGAAGCCCGCGCGCAAAGCCTGCCGCCCAGCGTGATCAACAACGGCCTGGTGTTGTTCAACCAGCCGGACAACGGCACTTATGCCGGCACGATCAGCGGCACCGGCTCGGTCAGCAAGATCGCGGCCGGCGTCCTGACGCTGAGCGGGTCCAACACCTATCAGGGCGGCACGCGCATCCAGGGCGGCACCGTGGCGGTTGGCGCCGACAGCGCGCTGGGCGCCGGCAGCGGCGGCGTGACGCTGGACGGCGGCGCGCTGGCATTCAACAGCAGCTTCACGCTGGGTTCCGGCCGAGCCGTCAGCGTGACCGCCAACAACGGAACGCTCAGCGCCAATGCCGGCGTGACCGGCACGCTGACCCAGGCGATCACCGGCGCCGGCGCGCTGACCAAGGACGGCGCCGGCACCATTGTGCTGACCAGCAACGCCAACAGCTGGGCGGGCGGCGCCACCATCGCCGCCGGCACGCTGCAACTGGGCAATGGCGGCGCCTCGGGCAATCTGCCGGGCGCGTCCGCCATCGTCAACAACGGCACGCTGGCCTTCAATCGCAGCGATCAGTTCACTTTCGGCAACCTCGTCACCGGCACCGGCGGCCTCAGCCAGATCGGCGCCGGCACGACCATCCTGACCGCCAACAACAGCTACGCCGGCCCGACCTCGGTGACGGGCGGCGCGCTGTACGTGAACGGCACGCAGACCGGCGCGGGTCCGGCCACGGTGGGCAACGGCGCCACGCTGGGCGGATCGGGACGGCTGGGCGGCAATGTCACGGTCCAGTCCGGCGGCACGCTGGCGCCCGGCGGTGTCGGCGCGGTGCCGGGCACGCTGACGGTCGGCGGCGACCTGACCTTGCAGGGCGGGTCCACGCTGGCGTATTCGTTTGGCCAGGCCGGCGTGGTGGGCGGCCCGTTCAATGACCTGACCAACGTGGGCGGCAATCTGGCGCTGGGCGGCACGCTCAATGTGCAGACCTCGGCCGGCGGCTCGTTCGACCCGGGCGTCTACCGGGTGATCAACTATGCCGGCACGCGCAGCGGCACGCTGGCGTTGGGCACGGTGCCCTCGCCGGGCAACTATTTCATCCAGACCTCGGTGGACAAGCAGGTCAATCTGGTCAACACCAATGGCCTGACGCTGAACTACTGGGACGGCGCCATCGGCCCCAAGAACGATGGCCAGGTCAATGGCGGGTCGGGTGTCTGGACAGCCAACGGCGCGCTGACCAATGACAACTGGACCGGCATGGACGGCGCGCTGAACGCGCCGTGGACCCAGAGCGCCTTCGCCGTGTTCATGGGGCAGAGCGGCATCGTCAGCGTGGACAGCATCATCAACGGTCCGCTGTTGACCCAGGGCATGCAGTTCGCCGCCAACGGCTACACGCTGGTGAACAACACCGCGCTGGATGCGCTGACGCTGGTCGGCGTGCCCGTGAGCGGTGGGCCGAACGAGGCCGTGATCCGCGTGGGCGATGGCACGGCGGGCGGCGCCGGCTATACCGCCACCATCGCCGCCACGCTGGCCGGCGCGGCCAAGCTGGTCAAGACCGACCTGGGCACGCTGGTGCTGTCCGGCGTCAACACCTACACCGGCGGCACGGCCGTCAACGGCGGCACGCTGCAGGTCTCGCAGGACAGCAACATGGGCGACCTGGCGGGCGCGCTGTCGCTCAATGGCGGCACGCTGGCCACGACCGCGACGTTCGACACGGCTCGTTCCACCACGCTGGGCGCGAGCGGCGGCAGCATCAATGTCGCGGCGGGCACCAACTTCGGCATCACCAGCGCCGTCGGCGGCAGCGGCGCGCTGAGCAAGCTGGGCAGCGGCACGCTGATCCTGCACGCCGACGCCGGCTATGCCGGCGGCACGACGATTTCCGCCGGGACGCTGCAGCTGGGTTCTGGGGCGGGGGGCTCGGCCACGGGCGGCATTCTGGGCAACGTGGCCAACAACGGTACGCTGGTCTTCAACCGTAGCAACAGCTACACCTTTGGCGGGCTCGTCAGCGGCACGGGCAGCGTCACGCAACTGGGCAGCGGCACGACCATCCTGACCGCCGACAACACCTACACGGGCGGCACCACGATTTCGGCGGGCACGCTGCAACTGGGCGCGGGCGGCGCCACCGGCGGCATCGTCGGCAATGTCGTGAACAACGGCGGCCTGGTCTTCAATCGCGGCAACGGTTATGCCTTTGGCGGCGTCATCAGCGGCACGGGCTCGGTCACGCAGCAGGGCGCGGGCACCACGGTGCTCAGCGGCAACAACAGCTACACGGGCGCGACCACCGTCAGCGCCGGCGGCCTGTACGTCAACGGCGACCAGACCGCCGCCACCGGCGCCACCACCGTCAACAACGCCACGCTGGGCGGCAAGGGCGTGATCGGCGGCGACGTGACGCTGACGGGCAACAGCACGCTGTCGCCCGGCGACAACGGCCCCGCGCCGGGCACGCTGACGATCAAGGGCAATCTGGCGCTGGGCAGCGGCACGGCGCTGAATTACTCGTTCGGCCAGGCCAATGTGGCCGGCGGCCCCCTCAATGACCTGACCAACGTGGGCGGCAACGTTGCCCTGGGCGGCAAGCTCAACGTGGCGCTGTCGCCGGAAGGGCGCTTCGATGTTGGCATCTACCGCATCATCAACTACGGTGGAACGCTGTCCAACCCCGCGGGCCTGACGCTGGGCACGCTGCCGGCTGGCGCCAACGCCGCCGACTATTTCATCCAGACCTCGGTGGACAAGCAGGTCAACCTGGCCTACACCAATGGCCTGACGCTGAACTATTGGGACGGCGATGCCGGCCCGAAGAACAACAACCAGGTCAACGGCGGTGCGGGCACCTGGGTGGCGCCGGGCGGAGTCAACGACAACTGGACCGATGCCGCCGGCTCGGTCAATGCGCCCTGGAGCCAGGGCGCCTTCGCCGTCTTCACCGGCCAGAGCGGCACGGTGCGGGTCGACAGCACGACTAACGGACCGATCAACGTACAGGGCATGCAGTTCGCCACCGATGGCTATGTGCTGCAAGGCAATGCCGCCGGCGACAAGCTGACCCTGACCGGCACGCCCACGGGCGGCGGCGGTCCCAACGAGGCCGTCATCCGGGTGGGCGCGGGCTCGGCCGATGGCGCCGGCTATACGGCCACCATCTCGGCCGTGCTCGACGGCGCGGCCAAGCTGGTCAAGACCGACCTGGGCACGCTGGTGCTGTCGGGGATCAATACCTACACCGGCGGCACGGCCGTCAACGGCGGCACGCTGCAGGTCTCGCAGGACAGCAACATGGGCGCCCTGGCGGGCGCGCTGTCGCTCAACGGCGGCACGCTGGCCACGACCGCGACGTTCGACACGGCGCGCGCCACCACGCTGGGCGCGAGCGGGGGCAGCTTCAATGTCGCGGCGGGCACCAACTTCGGCATCACCAGCGCCGTCGGCGGCAGCGGCGCATTGAGCAAGCTGGGCACCGGCACGCTGATCCTGGGCGCGGACAACACCTATGCCGGCGGCACCTCGATTGCCGCCGGAACGTTGCAGCTGGGCTCGGGCGCGGGCGGCTCGACGGCGGGCAGCATCCTCGGCAACGTCAGCAACAGCGGCACGCTGGCGTTCAACCGCAGCAACACGTATACCTACGGCGGCATCATCAGCGGCGCGGGCAACGTCGAACAGATGGGCTCAGGCACCACCGTGCTGACCGGCAACAGCAACTACACCGGCGGCACGCTGATTTCCGCCGGGGCCTTGCAGCTCGGGGCGGGCGGGGCGACGGGCAGCATCAGCGGCAACGTCACCAACAATGGCGCGCTGGTGTTCAACCGCGGCGATACCTACACCTTTGGCGGCCTCATCAGCGGCACTGGCAGCGTCACGCAGCAGGGCAGCGGCACGACGGTGCTGACGGGCAACAGCAACTACACGGGCGGCACCACGATCTCGGCGGGCACGCTGCAACTGGGTGCGGGCGGCACGACGGGCAGCATCGTCGGCGACGTCGCCAACAACGGCGCGCTGGTGTTCAACCGCGCCGACGCGTATACCTTCGGCGGCCTGATCAGCGGCGGCGGCGCGGTCACGCAGGCCGGCGCCGGCACCACGGTGCTGACCGCCGACAACACCTACGCCGGCGGCACCACGATCTCGGCCGGCACGCTGCAATTGGGCAATGGCGGCGGGACGGGCAGCGTGGCCGGCCCGATCTCGAACGCCGGCACGCTGGTCGTGGACCGCAACAACAACGTCGTGCTCGCCGGCCCCATACGCGGCAGCGGCAAGCTGGTGCAGCAGGGCGTGGGCGACACCTTCCTGACCGGCGACAACACCTACAGCGGCGGCACTGTCATTTCCGCCGGCACCCTGCGGCTGGGCGCCGGCGGCACCACCGGCTCGGTGACTGGCGACATCCTCAACAACTCGAGACTGGTGATCGAGCGCAGCAACGAGGTGCTGATGACCGGCCTGATCTCGGGCACTGGCCAGCTGGTGCAAGAGGGCGCCGGCCAGACGGTGCTCAGCGGCAACAACGCCTATGCGGGCCCGACGCTGGTGAATTTCGGATCCCTCTATATCAACGGCGACCAGACCGCCGCCACGGGACAGACATTCGTGCTGCCGACCGCCACGCTGGGCGGCACCGGCATCGTAGGCGGAGACGCGCTCGTGGCCGGCACCCTGGCGCCCGGCGACACCACCGGCGCGCCCGGCACGCTGACCATCAACGGAAGCCTGACGCTCGGCAACGCAGCCAAGCTGGCCTACAACTTCGGCCAGGCCGGCGTGGTGGGCGGCCCGCTCAACGACCTGACCATCGTCAAGGGCAACCTGGTGCTGGACGGCACGCTGAACGTGGCCACGCCGCCCGGCGGCAGCTTCGATCCGGGCGTCTACCGCGTCATCAGCTACGACGGCGCGCTGACCAACAACGGCCTGGCCATCGGCACGATTCCGTCGCCGTCGTTCTCGGTCCAGACGGCCGTCGCCAAGCAGGTCAACCTGGTCAATACCGCCGGCCTGAACCTGAACTTCTGGGACGGCGCGGCCGTGGCGGGCAAGAACAACGGCACGGTCGACGGTGGCGACGGCCTGTGGCAGAACCCGGCGGGCAACGACAACTGGACCAATTCGCTGGGCGTGCCCAACGCGCCGTATGCCGACGCCACCTTCGCCATCTTCATGGCCGCGCCCGGCAACGTCACCGTGGACAACAGCCTGGGCCAGGTGCGCAGCGGCGGCATGCAATTCGCCAGCAACGGCTATCGCCTGCTGGGCGGCGCCATCGAGCTGGTGCCGGACGCCGGCGGCGGCACGACCCTCCGCGTCGGCGACGGCAGCAGCCTGGGCGCGGGCTACGTCACCACCGTGGACAGCGTGCTGACCGGCGCATCGCGGCTGGTCAAGACCGACCTGGGCACCCTGGTGCTGAACGCCGCCAATACCTACACGGGCGGCACCGACATCAATGGCGGCACCGTGCAGATCGCCAGCGATAGCGCGCTGGGGCCGGCCGGCACGGCCATCGGCATGAACGCCGGCACCTTGCGCACCACGCAAAGCCTCGCGCAATCGCGCGCCATCACCCTGGGCGCGCAAGGCGGCAGCGTGGAACCGCTGGCCGGCACCACGCTGACGCTGGCCGGCAATATCGGCGGCGCCGGTTCGCTGACCAAGCTGGGCGCCGGCACCGCGATCCTGACGGGCAGCAACAGCTATGGCAGCGGCACCGTCGTCAGGGACGGCGTCACCATCATCAAGGCTGGCACGCTGCAGGTGGGCAATGGCGGCGTCAGCGGCAACATCATGGGCACGGTCAGCAATGATGGCGTGTTGGCGTTCAACCGCGCGGACCGCTATGTCCAGACCGACGTGATCAACGGCAGCGGACAGGTGATCCAGCAGGGAGGGGGCACGACCGTGTTCAACGCCATCAACGGCTACACCGGCGGCACCACGGTGGCGGCGGGCGCGCTGGCCGTGGGCGATGCCTCGCATGCCGACGCGGCGATCAACGGCGGCCAGGTGATGGTCCAGGGCGGCGCGACGTTCGGCGGTTATGGCAGCGTCAAGGGCAACGTCAGCAACGCCGGCACGCTGGCGGTGGCCGATGCCTTGCCCGGCCTGGGCGGCGGCGCGGGGGCCTTCGTCATCACCGGCAACCTGACCAATAGCGGCACGGTCAACCTGGCGGGGGCCAATCCCGGCAATCGCCTAACCGTCACCGGCAATTACTTGGGCCAGTCAGGCGTGCTGTCGCTGAACACCTACCTGGGCGCCGACGCTTCGCCGTCGGACAAGCTGGTGGTGGACGGCGGCGCGGCAACGGGCGCGACGGCGCTGCGCATCGCCAACAAGGCCGGGCCCGGCGCCAAGACCACCGGCGACGGCATCCAGGTGGTGCAGGCCATCAACGGCGGCACCACCGCGCCCGGCGCCTTCACCAGCGGCGGGATCTACGCGGGCGCCTATTCGTACATGCTGTTCCGAGGCGGCGTGACGCCCGGCACCGAGCAGAACTGGTACCTGCGCTCGGAGCTGACGCCCGTCGTCGATCCCAAGCCGATCTACCGGCCCGGCGTGTCGATCTATACCGAAGTGCCGTCGCTGGCGCGCGAGCTGGCGGTGCAGCAGATCGGCACCTTCCATGACCGCCAGGGCAACCAGGATCTGCTGACCGGCGCCGGCCGGCTGCCGGCGGGCTGGGCGCGCACCTGGGGCGATCATTTCTCGGAGCGTCGCGACGGCACGGTGAGCCAGTCGTTCAGCGGCAATGTGTTCGGCATGCAGGCCGGCCAGGATCTGTATGCGCGCGTTGGCGACAGCGGCCACCAGGACCGCTACGGCGTGTTCCTGGGCTACGCGCGCGCCGACGGCGACGTGCGCGGCGACGCGATGGGGCAACGCGGCTACCGCGCCGGCAAGCTCGCCATCGATTCCTACAGCCTGGGCGGCTATTGGACGCACATCGGGCCGGGCGGCTGGTACACCGACACCGTCATCATGGGCAGCCACCTGAAAGTCAATCCCAAGTCCACGGCGGGGGATACCTCGTCCACCAAGGGCCGCGCCTTCACCGCGTCGGTCGAAGCGGGACTGCCGATCGCGCTCAAGCCCAACCTGAGCCTGGAGCCGCAGGCGCAGATCATCTACCAGAATACCCGCATCGATTCGGTCAGGGATTCCGCGTCCGACGTGTCCTTCGCGCCGAAGAACGCACTCATCGGCCGCGTTGGCGCGCGGCTGCAGGGCGAGTACCAGGCCAAGGGCGCCACCTGGAAGCCCTATGTGCGGGCGGACCTGGAGCACACGCTGGGCGGACGCGACAAGGTCGACTTCAGCGGCGGCACCACCAGCACGTCGGCCATGGGCGGCACCCAGGCGCGCCTGGGACTGGGCGTCTCGGTCAAGGCCAGCGAGCGGGTCAGCGTCTACGCGTCGGCGGGATATGGCTTCAACCTGGGCGGCGAGCGGCGCGAAACGGTGCAGGGCAACCTGGGAGTGCGGATCAACTGGTGAATGCCGCGCCGGGGCTTCCAGCCCCGGATGTACTATGGTCTGGGCACGATGGTCTGCGACATTCCCGACCGTGGCGGCCGTTTGCATTGGCTTGGGCGCAGCGGAGGCGGGCCGGGCATCAGCGCCGTCGTGGCTTGTGACATCGACCGCCGCACCTTCGTGGCGACGCCCGCCAACGGATCGCCCGCCATCACGCGCGATGGCCACACGCTGAACATTCTGAGGCGCGAGCACGGCCGCTGGCTGCTGGCGCGTGATGCGAATCTGCTGGGGCCGCCCCGATCAGGGTCGGTTTGGGCGGTCTAGGGTTTGTCCCAGGTTCAGACCTGTCGATTTCCCCTGCCGCCAATCGTCGTGCCAATACGACCCACTCTTTGCGAAGGAGCTTCCCATGGCTACCGGAACCGTCACCCTGCACCGTGTCCTGCGCGCGCCCGCCGAGCGCGTCTACAACGCCTTCCTGGACCGCGACGCGGTCGCGCGATGGCTGCCGCCCTATGGCTATCTGTGCCAGGTGCACGACTTGGACGCCAAGGTCGGCGGCAAGCACCGCATGACCTTTCGCAATTTCGGGACGGGGCACGGCCATTCCTTTGGCGGCACCTATCTGGAGTTGGTGCCGAACCAGGTCATCTGCTACTCGGATCAGTTCGATGACGCCAACATGGCCGGCCAGATGCGGACCCGCGTCACGTTGCGCGAGGTGTCCTGCGGCACCGAGATCAGCATCGTGCAGGAAGGCATACCCGAGATGATCCCGACGGAGATGTGCTACCTGGGTTGGCAGGAATCGCTGGAACAGCTCAAGCGGCTGGTGGAGCCGCAACTGCCGGACTGAAGCGCGAAGGTCCGGCGGGATCTGCAACACGACGGGGTGACTGAAGCGCAAGCGTGAGGGCCGGAAAAGGCCCGGCGTGCGCCGCTTCAGGCCTCGCGCAGCAACACGTCCTCATAGAAGGCGCCGACCGGCAGCGTCAGGTCGCGCACCTGGATCTCCAGCACCCAGATGCCGTCGGCGGGCGCGAAGTCGGCGTGCGCCAGCTTGTGCTTGCCGTACAGGGCGTGAGGAAAATCCGAGACGCGGTGGCCGGGGATCTCGCGCACCAGCGCGCAGCCGTATTCGCGGGCATAGGCGTCGGCGCGGTCGTACAGCGCCTCGCCGGTCGCGCCGGCCAGCCAGTCGAGCCGGGCGCGGCGGAAGACCTCGCGCGCGGCGCGGGCGCAGCGCGCGCCGGCGTCGTCGCGCCCGGTGACGAAGGTGTCGCCGTAATCACCTTCGTAGCCGTCCCAGACCGGGCCGATGTCGACCACGAAGGTGTCGTCATCCCGCAGCACGCGCTGGAAATCCGTCGGCTGCACGGCTGGCGACTGCGTGTCGACGCCGAAGCGCACATAGGTCGGATGCCAGTTGTGCGAGGCGCCCATGCCGCGCAGATGGGCGTCGGCGGCGTTGACCGCGTCGCGCGTCGTCATGCCCGGGCGGATCAGCGCGGCGATGTCGCGCACGGCGTCCAGGGAGCGCTGGCGCGCGTCCAGGATGCCCGCCATCGTGAAGCGCTGGCCGACGCGTTCCCAGGCATGTTCGTGGCGCGGCGGCGCATCGATGGCAGCGCCGGCGGTCGCGGGCAGGAAGGCTTCGGACAGGAAGCGGGCGGGCGGCAGGCCCGCCTCGACGAGCCGGACGCGGGCCTCGCGCACCATGGTCGGATTGCCGCAGGCGTAGACCACGCTGCGGGTCCAGTCGTGGCCGCCGGCCAGCGCCAGGTCCTGGACGCGCGGCGGCGCGGATGCGCTGGCTCGCGTCCGCGCGCCGCCGCCGTCCAGCTCGACGGCGTGTTCCCGCGTCGTGTCCGACAGCGCGGCATGCCAGCGCAGGCCCGCATGCTTGCCTTGCAGCGCATTCAGCAGTGGCGCGGCGTAGCAGTCGTCAGGCGTGCGGCCGCCCCAGTACAGCGTCACTGATGCCATGCGCCGGTCGTGCAGCGCCGCCATCAGGATGGGGAACACGCCCGCGAATCCCGTGCCGGTGGCCAGCAGCACCAGATGGTCCGCGCCGTTGTGTGAACCATTCGATGAGCCATTCGATGAGCCATTCGGCAAGCCATCCGGCAAACTGCCCGGCGCACCGTTGCGCCAGCCATCCCCGGGCCAGACACAGGCGCCCAGCGGGCCTTCCAATGTGAGCGTGTCACCCGGCGCGAGACGCGGCAGGATGCCGTCGGTGAAGACGCCACCGGGCATGCGGCGGATGTGGAACTCCAGCCGGACCGGCCCGGACGCATCGCGCTCGACGACGTTCGGCGCGGAACCGCCCGACATCGTGGCGCTCGACGCAGCGGGGCTCGCCGTTGTGGCGACCGAAGCCGTGGCGACCGAAGCCAGAGAGTCCGGCGTGGCGGCGACCGGCACATTGGCGATGGAGAAGTTGCGTCGGACGCCATCTTCCAGCAGCAGCTGCACATGCTGTCCCGGCAGCCAGGCGTAGGGTCGCGCGTCCTCCATTTCGACGATGAGCTGCGTCACGCCCGGCGCCAGCGGCAGGTGCGACACCACGCGCGCGCGGCGCGGCTCGGGCGGCCGGGCCGGCGCCTGCCAGTGCGGAAATGTCAGGCGCAGATCGCTGGCCGCGCGGCACTGGCACATCAGCAGCTCGTCGTCGGCGGTGACATAGGAACGTTCGTTGGCCGGCGCGATGCGTTCGTAGCGGCCTTCCAGGACCGTGGCGCGGCACGAGCCGCACTCGCCGCGCTGACAGGAGAAGGGTACCTGCACGCCCTGGGCCAGCGCCGCGTCCAGGATGGAAGCGCTGCCGTCCGTGGAGAAGGCGCCAGTATCGACGGTGATGGTGTGACAGGGGGCGAACGGGTTCATCGCGGATTCCAGGAGGTTTGCCCCGATGGGGCCATGCGGGCAATTTATCGATAGAATGGCTTTTCAAATAGAGCCATTTTTATCAATATCAGCAAGCCACTTTTCCGACCGGCTCCTGGCCGGATCCGGGCCGCAAGGCGCGGATCGCCGTTGCCGGTTGGCAGGGAAGGAGAGTGCGCGAGTCGCCGCCATGAATATGCCATCCATGTCATCCGCGTCATCAGGGACACCCGCGTCCGCCCGACGCCAGGAGGCCAGCCTGGACCTGCCCGTCGACGCGCCCCGCGATGGCGAATCCAAGCAGGCCTGGGTCTATCGCCAGATCCGCGAGCGCGTGCTCAAGGGCGCGCTGCCGTCCGGCGCGCGCCTGCCGTCCACGCGCAGCCTGGCGCAGCGCTGGCGCATCGCCCGGTCCACGGTCGAGGCGGCCTACGACCAGCTGCGCGGCGAAGGCTACACGGCCGGCACGGTCGGGTCGGGTACATATGTGGCGGCCGTCATTCCAGACAACTTCTTCCGCAAGGGACTGCCAGGAGAGAGCGGGGCGTCCTTGGGCGCGGATGCCAGGGACAAGACGGGCAAGGCCGCGCTCGCCCCGGCCCGTCTCTCGGCCGGGCGGCCGGCGCGCCCGCTGCCGCATGAGCAGCCGGTGACGCCGGCTGACCAGGCGGAGTCCGCCGAACCGCCATTCGCCTCGCGCAGCGCCGACGCCGCGCTGTTTCCCATGGCGGCCTGGAGCAAGGGGCTGGCCGTCAGCGCCCGACAGCTGACGCCGGCCCAGCTGACACGCGACGAGCCGCAGGGCTGGCCCGCGCTGCGCGAACAGATCGCGCGCTACCTGGGGGCGGCGCGCGGCATCGTCTGCGATGCCTCGCAGGTCGTGGTGCTGTCCGGCATCCGCGACGGCCTGGACCTGTGCGGCCGGATCCTGTTGACGCCGCGCGACAAGGTGCTGATCGAGGATCCCGGCTATGTGAATGCGGTGCCGATCTACCGTCCTTACACGTCGGGCGTGGTGCCGCTGCCCATCGATGGCCAGGGCTTTGCCGTGGCGCGGGCGCGCCGCCTGCGCGGCGTGAAGCTGGTCCATGTGACGCCCGCGCACCAGTCGCCCACCGGCATCACCATGCCCGTGTCGCGTCGCCTGGAACTGCTGGACTGGGCCGCGCAGGCCGGCGTCTGGGTCGTGGAGGACGACTACGACAGCGAATTCAACTACGACGGCGCGCCGCTGGCGGCCTTGAAAAGCCTGGACGGCGCGGACCGCGTCATCCACTGCGGCAGCTTCAACAAGACCTTGTTCAATGCCCTGCGCATCGGCTATGCCGTCGTGCCCAAGGCGCTGGCGCCCGCTTTCGCCGAGGCGCGGCGCAAGACCGGGCGGTCGGGCAGCCTGATCGAACAGATGACGCTGGCGCGCTTCCTGGAAGACGGCGGCTTCGCGCGCCACGTGCGCAAGGCGCGCGGCGTGTATGCGCGCCGGCGCGACGCGGCGCTGCAGGCGCTTCGCCAGGCCGTGGGCGCCGAGGCCTTGCGCGTCAGCGGCGAGCACGCCGGTTTTCATCTGCTGTGGTGGCTGCCGCCGGGCTGGGACGCGCGGCAGGTGGTCGAGGCGGGCCGCAAGGCCGACGTCGGCGTGCAGGACGTGGCCGAGTTCGCGCGCAAGGCGACGCCGGCGCCGGGCGTGGTGATCGGCTACAGCGCGGTGGACGAAGCGCGGCTGCGGCGGCTGGGCGCGCTGCTGGCGGCGCTGCGGCCGGGGCGCACGCGTGGATAAGGGCGCTGCCTGCACAGCAACGGACGCGGCGGCGCAATGACGGCAATGATGGAACGGGAGGTGGCCGGCGCGGGTTAAGCTTGCGGCCTCGATCTATCGCCACGCATGCTCTTCATGAAGAAACTCCTCGCCTTGCTGTGCGCCTCCTGGTCCGTGCCCGCGGGCGCGGCCTATGTTCCCAATGCCGCCGAACAGGCGGTGCTGGAGGCGGTGCTGCGCGATGAAGTGGTTTCGTTCTCCACCGGTGGCCATAGCTTCGTGGGCGAGTCGCAAGGCATCGTCCCGGTGACGGCCGCGTCGGCTTCGCAGGCAATGGCCGCCCGCGACCGCAACGCCAGGATGCCCGAACTGAAGCAGCCGCTGCTGCTGTCGGGCGCGCTGGCCGCCACGGGCAGCGTCGCGGGGCAGGGCGAGTGGTTCGATTTCGCCGATACCGCCGCGCCCAAGGTGCGCGCGCGCCTGGCGCCGGGCCAGACCCTGGCGGGCAAGCCCAAGGCCGGTCAGGCGCTGGCCCTGGTCTGCGGCAAGATGGATCTGGCCAAGGACACGCTCAGCTTCAGCGGCTGCGAGCCCGCCGCCGCCGTCGCCGAGCGCGAGGCGGCAAGGCTCAAGGACGCCTTGGCTGCGTTCTACCAGGGCAAGCCGACCGATGCAAAGGTCGCCACGCTGGCGATCAACATCTCGCTGTACGCGCAGGAACTGCCGGCCGGCAGAGGTTGTCCCGGCGACGAGGCGCGCTGCGGGGCGTCCATCGCGGCGGTCAAGCTGCCGAGCCTGGGGCACAAGAACGCCGTATTGCAGCGCTTGCGCGAGGCCGGCGTGGACCTGAGCGCGTTCAGTCCGCGCCAACAGCCCTTGTTCGGGCACTAGGCGCGACAACGCGGGCCGGCCGGCAAGCCCGGCGGCCCTGGGGCCAAAGGCCTCCACCACGTGCCCGCGCCAGACGCACTTCCATCCCCGCCCACCCTAAGGGTTAGACCCGATATCAGCCGCTCCACGCGCCTTGTAGGATCCCGTTAAATAAAAACGGGATCCCATTTGATCGATGTCATGGACAGGATCACGACTTTCAACACACAAGGAGCCAGAGGCACATGAGCAATATCGACCCCATCACCGGCAAGCGCATCCTCAATGAAGGCGGCCGCGGCGGCCCGTTGACCGAGGACCACCAGGGCATGCGCGCCTGCCACCAGGACGACCTGGAGTGGACCAATCTGCGCTACGAAGGCCAGTACGCCAAGATGATGTTCCACCCGACCGCCGAGGATCCGACCATCCCGAACGCCGGCATCGTGCGCTACGAGAAGGGCTCGGGGCATCCGCTGCACAACCACTACTTCGCGCAGGTCTGGTACATCCTGGAAGGCCAGTTCCGCATCGAGGGCAAGCTGTACGGCAAGGGCGCGATGATCTTCCATCCCGATCCCCATTTCGAAAGCGCGCTGGAAACCGTGGAGACGGGCGCCATCCTATACGTGCAGTACGTCGGCCCGCACACGCGCCAGGGCGCCATCTATGAAGGCCGCTTCAACGTGAAGGAGCGGCGGCCGCTGGAGGAAGAGACCACGGCGGTCTAGCGCCGGACCCGCGCGCCCACGGCGTCGCCGCCCGGCCAGACCATGGCGGCGGCCCGCCGGCGGGACCGCCGCGCGACCAGACCCATGCATACAGACGCGCATTCCCCGCCCGCGATACGCAGGCGGGCGGGGACGAGCGCGCGCTCGAATCGGAGACATCGGGATGAATACCCCCGCAGCAGCGCCCCAACACCGTTCCCGCAAGCACTATGTGACCGCGGGCCTGTCCAGCATGATCGGCACCACCATCGAGTGGTACGACTTTTTCCTGTACGGCATCGCCGCCGCGCTGATTTTCAACAAGATCTATTTCCCCGCGATCGACCCCATCACCGGCACGCTGGCCGCCTTCGGCACCTATGCCGTGGGCTTCGTCGCGCGGCCGCTGGGCGGCATCGTGTTCGGCCACTTCGGCGACCGCGTCGGCCGCAAGTCCATGCTGATGATCAGCCTGATGCTGATGGGCGTGCCGACCGTGCTCATCGGCCTGACGCCCAGCTACGAGTCCATCGGCTACTGGGGCGCGGTGGCCCTGGTGTTCTGTCGTTTCCTGCAAGGCCTGGCGGTCGGCGGCGAGTGGGGCGGGGCGGTGCTGATGGCGGTGGAGCACGCGCCGGAAGGCAAGAAGGGGCTGTTCGGCAGCCTGCCGCAAGTCGGCGTCGCGCCCGGCCTGATCCTGTCGTCGCTGGCGATGGGCGCGGTGTCCCGGCTGCCCGAGGCGGACATGCTCAGCTGGGGCTGGCGCCTGCCGTTCCTGGCCAGCGTGTTCCTGCTGCTGGTGGGCTGGTACATCCGCGCCAAGGTCGGCGAATCGCCCGAGTTCCAGGCCGCGCTGGCCCAGCCCAAGCCCGAGGCGCCGCCGCTGCGCGCCGTGCTGCGCGATCACAAGGCGCCGGTGCTGGCCGCGCTGGTGGCCTGCATCTCGGAGAAGACCTGGTTCTACACCATCGCGACCTTCTCGCTGACCTATGCGGTCGGCACGCTGGGCCTGCCGCGCGAGACTATCCTGAACGGCGTGATCTGGGGCGCGGCCGCCGCGCTGGTCACCATTCCGCTGTTCGGCTGGCTGGGCGACCGCTGCAGCAAGCAGGCGATCTTCATCGCCGGCGCGCTGGGCATTTCGCTGTTCTCCGCGGGCTTCTTCTCGCTGCTGGACGAGAAGACGGCGTATCACACCAACGTCGCCATGCTGGTGGCCTTTGGCGTGGTCTATGCCGCCATGTACGCGCAGGAGTCCAGCCTGTTCGCCAGCATGTTCCCGCCCGAGGTGCGCTACACCGGCATCTCGCTGGCCGTGCAGATCGGCGGCGCCATTGGCGGCGGCACCGCGCCACTGGTCGCCACCTACCTGTTGGCGCAGGGCGGCGGCTCGCCCCGGCTGATCGTGTTCTATCTGGCGGGGCTGGGCGTGGTGGCGGCGGTGTGCGGGCTGATGATGCGGCCGTATCGCCAGCCGCTGGCGCAGGCAGGCGCGCCGTTCGCGTCGGGCAGGGCGGGCAAGCGCGTCGCGCCGCTGGCCAGCCGTTGAATGCAGGTTTGAAGGCGGGTCTGGAAGCGCGACCCTAGCGCCGCGCTTCCATCCATTCCACCACCAGCTCGGTGGTGCGCGAGATGTGCGTGGCCATCGCTTCCCGCGCGGCCGCGCCGTTGCGCGCCGTCAGCGCGGCGATGATGTCCTCGTGCTGGCGGATGTTCTCTTCCATCAGCCGGGGCGGCATTTTCGAGGCAAAGCCCAGCACGTTCGAGACGATGCTGCCCTGCAATTCGGCGACCAGCTCGTGCAGCCGTTCGTTGTGGCTGGCCTGCGTGATCAGGTTGTGGAACAGGGCGTTGAATTTCAGCCAGTCCGACCCGCCCTCGCTGCGCACGCGGGTGCGCAGCGCCTCGGCGTAGCGCTGCTGATGTTGCGCCAGCAATTCCAGGTCCTTGTCGTCGATCCAGTCCACCGCCAGCTGCGCCGCCAGCCCTTCGAGCTCGGCCCGGATCTGGAACGATTCGCGGATGGCGCGCACCGAAGGCACCGTCACCACGGCGCGGCCGGTGCTGGTCAGCGTGATGGCGCGGCGCGCCTCCAGGAAGCGCAGGGCCTCGCGGATGGGCGTGCGGCTGGTCTCGAATTCAGCGGCCAGCTCGTACTGGCTCAGCGCGTCGCCGGGCAGGTACTGGCCATTGCGGATCCGCTGCAGGATTTCTTCCGAAATCTCGATCGAGGATCTGGATGCGTTTCGGGTGTTGCGGGTCTCGCTCATGCTCGGATCCATGGGGCCGGTCTGTGGCGGCCGTTCCTGGCGGCGGCGCCTTATGGCGGGGATGGTAGCACGCGGTTTGCGCGCGTTTTCACCGCGCGCGCGGCGCGGGATTTCACCTGGAATCGCGTCGGACATATCAGGCGCCCAGGAATTTGATATTGGACCGCCGTGCCGGCGCGTCCCTAGACTCTGCCTTGCACTGAGGGCTGTGAAGGAGACAAACACAATGCACTTGCAAGGAATCATCGGCTATCTGCTGACGCCCTGCGACGACGCCGGGCGGGTCGATCACGCGCTGCTGGCGCGCCACGTCGAGGAAATGATCGGCGCGGGCGTGCACGCGCTGGCGCCGCTGGGCAGCACCGGCTGCCTGCCGTACCTGGACGACGCCGAGCGCGAGGCCGTGGTCGAGACCGTGGTCGGCGCGGCGGCCGGCCGGCTGCCGGTGCTGGCCGGCGTGTCCAGCCTGGGCACCGCCAGCACCGTGCGCCACGCGCGCCACGCCGAGCGCGTCGGCGCGGCGGCGGTGCAGGTGCTGCCCAGCACCTACTGGAAACTGACCGAGGCCGAGATCCATGACTATTACCGCGCGGTTTGCGACGCGATCTCGCTCCCGGTGATGGTCTACAACAACCCGTTCACCACCGGCATGGACCTGCCCGTGCCGTTCCTGGCGAAGCTGGCCGCGCTGCCCAATGTCACCATGATCAAGGAAAGCAGTCCCGACGAAGGCAAGATCGCGCGGCTGCGCCAGGCCTGCCCGGACAAGACCGCCGTCTACATCGGCCTGAACCGCATGGCGCGCGGCGGTTTCGCCGCCGGCGCCGCCGGCTGGTGCACGGCCTCGGCCAATGTCGCCGCCGCGCACGCGGTGAACCTGTACCGCTGCGCCATGGCCAGCGACCAGGCCGGGGTGGACGACTGGTTCGCGCGCCAGTCCGGCCTCTTGAACTTCCTGATGGAACACGGCCTGCCGCGCACGGTGGCCGCCGGCCTGCGCCTGCGCGGCATTCCCAGCGGGCGGCTGCGCGCGCCGCTGGCGCCGCTGGCCCCGGAACACGAACACACCTTACTGAACATCCTCAAGCAAATGGAGATCGTGCAATGAAGCTGGGATTGCGCCGCCGTCTGGCGGTCTTGTTGGGAGCGGCGCTGCCGATGGCGGCGGTGTGGGCGCAGGCGTATCCGACGCAGCCGGTCCGGCTGATCGTGCCCTTCGGCGCGGGCGGCGTGACCGACACCACCGCGCGCGTGTTCGCCGAGGGACTGACGCGCGAGCTGGGCCAGCCGGTGGTGGTCGAGAACCGGGGCGGCGCGGGCGGCTCCATTGCCGCCAGCGCGGTCGCCAAGGCGAATCCCGACGGCTACACGCTGCTGGTGATCACAAATGGCATGTACGCCGTCAACCCCTTGATTTACAAGACGCTGCCCTACGACCCGAACAAGGACTTCGCCTATATCGCCATGCTGGCCAACACGCCCACCGTGCTGGCGGTGAGCGCGGACAGCCCCCACAAGACGCTGCCCGACCTGATCAAGGCGGCGTCCGCGCAGGCCGACAGGATCGCGTTCTCGACGGCGGGCGAGGGCTCCGACAACTACCAGGTGCTGGAGGTATTGCAGCAGGCCACCGGCGTGAAGATGCTGCACGTGCCCTACAAGAGCGGCGCCGAGTCGCTGACGGCCGTGATGAGCGGCAACACCGACGTGACCGCCATCTCGGCCGTCACCGCGACGGGCTATATCCAGGCCGGCCAGATCCGCCCCTACGCGGTCACTTCGTCGCGCCGCCTGGCCAACCTGCCCGACATTCCCACCGCCAAGGAAGCGCTGGGTCAGGACGTGGAGGGCGGTTCGCTGTCCGGCATCGCCGCGCCGGCCGGCACGCCGCCCGAGGTGGTGGCGCGCCTGAACGCCGCCATCGCGGCTGTCGCCGACGGTGCGATGGCGCAGGACAAGATCTATGCGCGCGGCAGCGAGCGCATGGACGGCTCGCAGGAAGCCTTCACGCTTCGAGTGGCGCAGGAGCAGAAGAAGTGGGCGGGCATCTTGGGTCGCCCGGGCAAGTAAGGGCGCGGCATGCGTTGCGGCTGGGAACGGCTCTCGCGTCTCCGGGGCCGTCCCCCCTCATTGCCGTCCCGCATCCCCGTTTTCATCCAGCGCTTCGCGCGCCGCGTCGACGAACCAGCGCACCGCCGGATTCGCCGGCTCGGCGTGCGCGGCCAGCGCCACGGCGTAGCTCAGCGGCTCGCGGGCGGCGTCCTCCAGATCGACGAACGCCACATTGTCGATGGCGATCCGGCGCAATGCCTCCGGCACGATGGCTACGCCCAGCCCGGCGGCGATCAGGGGCAGCGTGACCAGGGCGTGCGAGGACTCCTGCATCACGCGCGGATGAAAGCCCGCGCGCTGGCAGGCCGCCGCGATCTCGGCGGCGAATCCCGGGCTGTCCGAATGCGCCAGCGCCACCAGCGTGTCACCGTCCAGCTCGGCCAGCGCGGCCGACCGGCGGTCGGCGAGCCGATGGCCCGCCGGCACCGCCAGCGCCAACCGTTGCCGGCCCAGCGGCGTCATGGCGATGCCCGGCACGCCCGACGCGGGCGGCACCAGCAGCGCCGCGTCCAGCTCGCCGCGCTGCAACTGCGCCAGGATCCCCACCGTGCTGCCGCTGCTCAGCCGCAGCCGCACCTGCGGAAAGCGCTGGCTGAACGCAGGCAGGATGCGCGGCAGCAGGTTCAGCGCCGCGCTCGGCACCGAGCAGATGCGCAGCGCGCCCACGCGTCCCTGCGCGGCATCGCGCGCCGCCTGCAGCGCGGACTCGGCGCCGTCGAGCAGGCGCCGGGCTTCATCCAGGAAGGCGATGCCCGCGACCGTCAGCCGCACGCCCTGGCGGTCGCGCTCGAACAGCTCGGCGCCGATTTCGGTCTCCAGCCGCTTGATGGCGATGCTGAGCGGCGGCTGGGTCATGTGCAGCCGCTCGGCGGCCTTGCGGTAGTTCAGTTCGGTGGCCAGCACCACGAACTGCTTGATCTGCCTGAAATCCATCGCGAGTCCCCTTGATCTTGTTCTACGGGTCGTCGCGGCTGGCTGGTCAGGCGCGCGCCCAGGCGCGATTGTGCGCGCATTGACGCGGGCTTGCACGCTTCTACGCTTCGTAACGCACCGCGCCCGGCGGGCGGCAGTATCCTCGGCTACTCAGGGTCGCCCGGGAAGGCGCCGGGCGCGGTTCCGTTCACAGGGCCCGGGCGCCTGCAATGCGCCTGGGTCCGCCATCTCCAGGAGACAAGCATGATCAGCAAGAACACGATATGCCTGTGGTACGACAAGGACGCGCTGGAGGCCGCGCGGTTCTATGCCCGCACCTTTCCCGACAGCGCCGTCGGCCGCGTGCTGCGCGCGCCGGGCGACTATCCGTCGGGCACGCAGGGCGATGTGCTGACGGTGGAGTTCACCGTGGCGGGCGTGGCCTGCCTGGGCCTGAACGGCGGCACGGCGTTCAAGCACAACGAGGCGTTTTCGTTTCAGATCGCCACCGACGACCAGGCGGAAACCGACCGCCTGTGGCACGCCATCGTTGGCAACGGCGGCCAGGAAAGCGCCTGCGGCTGGTGCAAGGACAAATGGGGCCTGTCGTGGCAGATCACGCCGCGCGCCCTCACCGAGGCAATCGCCGATCCGGACCCGGCGGCGGCCAAGCGCGCGTTCGAGGCGATGATGACGATGGGCAAGATCGACATCGCGGCGATCGAGGCGGCGCGGCGCGGTTGACGCGCCGGACACGCCGCCCGGCGATAGGCGCCGCGCCGGCCCGGCCTAGCCGGCCTCCGGCAGCAGCCGCAGCCCGGTCCGCTTCACGAATTCCTCATAGCTGATCGGCGGCCCCGCCTTGGTGCTAGCGCTGTTGGCCTGCCAGTGCACCCACGAGCGCCCGGTGGTGGCGTCGTACACGACCTTGTAGATATAGGCCGGCACGGCCACGCCGCTGCCGATGGTCCTGGGCTTGTCGGCGTAGACGGGTCCGGTGAACACGTACACGTCGCCGGACGCGCGCATCACGTACTTGCGGGTGTCCTGCTCGATCTGGCTCCAGGCGCCGCCGTTGTGCGTCTGGTCCTGCGGCACCATGTTGGCCAGCGAAAAGCTCTGCGCCATCGCGTCCGGGGTGGACATGTCTCCCGCCGGCGCCATGTGCCCGCGTGAATAGCCCGAGCCCTTGTAGTCGTCCAGCTCGGCGCGTTCCGAGCGTGGCAGGCGCGCCTCGGCGTAGAACTTGTCGGTGCGGCGCAGTCCCTGGCCCTGGGCCAGCGTCTGCCGGTTCAGGCGCTCGGCCACGAACACCGGCGTCTTGGTCTGGCCGTTATGCAGGATCGCGAAGGCCGAGAAACAGACCTCGCGCAGCTGCTGGCTGCCGGGCACCTCCGGCGGTCGGAAGTTGGGGAAGAACTGGCGGCATTCGGCGAAGATGGTCTGCGCCGGCGCGCCCGTGGGCACGGCGATCGGCGCCGTGGCGGCGGGCGCGTTCTGCTCGCGCGGCGGCTGGCGATGCTGGGAATTCTGCTGCGGGTGTTGTGGCTGATGATGCTGCTGCGTCCAGCCCAGCCGCGCCAGCACGTCCTGCACCGGCGCCGGTATCCGCCACTGCGGATTCAGCATGTAGGTGGCGGCGCCGAAGCTCGCCAGGGACGAGAACAGCAGCGCCTTCAGGAAGCGGGGGAAGCGGCCGCCGGCGCTGGCGCGGGCCGGGGATCTGCGTGGGGGGCTTTTCTTC
>NZ_JCBANH010000090.1:0-26742 GCF_059760925.1 Achromobacter sp. 1011791174 | reverse complement strand
GGGCGGTCATGGGGGGGCTATGGCTGGGATGCGTCGGCGCTCGCGGGCGGACGGCGCAGGCCGCGATATCGTGGACTGGGGCGATAGCTTAACGTGAATCGGAACAGGCGCGCCGACCGTGTCGGAACGCCGCGCTCAGTCCGGCTTGCGGCCCGCCGGCGTCAGGCGGTCGCGGTTTTGCAGCACCGCTTCGCGCACCAGCGGATGCAGCGTTTCCTGTCCGGCTTCGCCGTCCGGCTGGCCGGCCAGGAAGTCCAGCAGCTGCGTGCGCATGCGCGGCTCCCAGAACTTGTGGATGTGGTTGGCCACGCCTTCGCCGGCCTCTTGCCGGTCGGGCATGGCTTCGAAGAACTGGCCGATGCGGTTGGCCATGCGGATCAGGTTGCCGATTTCCATGCGGGTCCGGGTCAGGAAAGAATGCGTTCGGGATGGGCGTACAGCGTGGCGTCGTCGTTGCGCAGGAAGCCCAAGAGCGTGATGTTGGCCTCTTGCGCCAGCCGCACGGCCAGCGCGGTGGGGGCGGATACGGCGGCCAGCACGGGCACGCCGGCGGCGGCGGTCTTCTGCACCATCTCGAAGCTGGCGCGGCTGGACACCAGCACCATGCCGGATGCCGCGACCAGGCCTTGCCGCGCCAGCGCGCCGACCAGCTTGTCCAGCGCGTTGTGCCGGCCCACGTCCTCGCGCACCAGGGCGATGGTGCCGTCGGCGCCGGCCCAGCCTGCGGCGTGGGTGGCGCCGGTCAGGTCGTGCAGGCGCTGGCGCGCGCGCATGTCGCGCATGGCGGCCAGCACGGCCTGGGCGCGCAGTGGCGCGCCGGCGGCCACGGGCGGCACCGGCCGCAGCACTTCAGGCAGGGTTTCCACGCCGCACAGGCCGCAGCCGGTGCGGCCGGCCATGGCGCGGCGGCGCGACTTGAGCCGCGCCTCGCAGGCGCTGGAGATTTCCAGCTGCACCACGATGCCGTCGCATTGCGGCGCCACGTCGATGCCGCGCACGTCGGCGGCGCTGTCGATGATGCCCTCGGACAGCGAGAAGCCCAATGCGAAGTCTTCCAGGTCGGCGGGCGTGGCCAGCATGGTGGCGTGGCTGATGCCGTTGTATTCCAGCGCGACCGGGGTTTCCTCGGCCAGGTGGTCGGCTTCCGTGGCGGACGCGACGGCGCCTGCCCGGATACGGGTCACCTGGGCGGGGATGCTGTCGTGGCGGTCTTCGGCGGGCTGGCTCATGCTTTGCGTGCGTATCGTTGCGGCTGGCAGGGTGTGGCGGCGTTGCCGGCGCGCGGTTCGCGCGCGCCGGGACGGCATCATTTCCCCGTCATCGCCGCGTCGCTCTCGCGGGCCCGCTCGCGCAGCAGCTTGTGCTGGATGTCCGCGAAGCGCGACCATTGGCGCTGCCATTCCGAGGGCTGGGACACGCGCGTGACCTGCACGGCGGTGACCTTGTATTCGGGGCAGTTGGTCGCCCAGTCGGAGCTGTCGGTGGTGACGACGTTGGCGCCGGATTCGGGGAAGTGGAAGGTGGTGTATACCACGCCCGGCTGGACCCGGTCGGTCAGCGTGGCGCGCAGCACGGTCTCGCCAGCGCGGCTCTGGATGCCGACCCAGTCGCCCTCGGCCACGCCGCGGTCCTCGGCGTCCTGCGGGTGGATCTCCAGCACGTCCTCGCTGTGCCACATGACGTTGGGCGTGCGGCGGGTCTGCGCGCCGACGTTGTATTGCGACAGGATCCTCCCAGTGGTGAGCAGCAGCGGAAAGCGGCGCGTGCTGCGCTCGTCGGTGGGCACGTACTTGGTGATCATGAAGCGGCCCTTGCCGCGCACGAACTGGTCGATGTGCATGATGGGGGTGCCGTCCGGCGCCTCGTCGTTGCACGGCCATTGCAGGCTGCCCAGCCGGTCCAGCTTGTCATAGCTGACGCCGGCGAAGGTGGGCGTGAGCCGGGCGATCTCTTCCATGATCTCGCCGGGGTGGCGGTAGTTCATGGGATAGCCCAGCGCGTTGGACAGGGCCACGGTCACTTCCCAGTCCGACTTGCCGTTCCTGGGCTCCATGACCTTGCGCACGCGCGAGATGCGGCGCTCGGCGTTGGTGAAGGTGCCGTCCTTTTCCAGGAAGGACGAGCCCGGCAGGAAGACGTGGGCGTACTTGGCGGTCTCGTTCAGGAACAGGTCCTGCACCACGATGCACTCCATCGCCGCCAGCGCCGCGGCCACGTGCTGCGTGTTCGGGTCGGACTGCACGATGTCCTCGCCCTGGCAGTACAGCCCCTTGAACGTGCCGCCCAGCGCGGCCTCGAACATATTGGGGATGCGCAGGCCGGGCTCGGGCTGGATGGTCACGCCCCAGTCGCGCTCGAACAGCGCGCGCGCCGCGTCGTCGGAGATGTGGCGGTAGCCGGGCAGTTCGTGCGGGAACGAGCCCATGTCGCAGGAGCCCTGCACGTTGTTCTGGCCGCGCAGCGGGTTCACGCCCACGCCCTCGCGGCCCACGTTGCCGGTGGCCATGGCGAGGTTGGCGATGGCCATCACGGTGGTCGATCCCTGGCTGTGCTCGGTCACGCCCAGGCCGTAGTAGATCGAGCCGTTGCCGCCGGTGGCGTAGAGCCGCGCCGCGCCGCGCACGTCGCGGGCCGGCACGCCGGTGATTTCTTCCATCGCCTCGGGCGAGTTCTCGGGCAGCGAGACGAAGTCGCGCCATTCCCGGAACGCCTTTTCCTCGCAGCGTTCGGCGACGAAGGCTTCGTCGATAAGGTTTTCGGTGGCGATGACGTGCGCCAGCGAGGACAGCAGCGCCGTGTTGGTGCCGGGCCGCACCTGCAGGTGGAAGTCGGCCTTGATGTGCGGCGAGCTGACCAGCTCGATGCGGCGCGGATCGATCACGATCAGGCGCGCGCCCTGGCGCAGCCGGCGCTTCAGGCGCGAGGCGAACACCGGGTGGCCGCTGCTGGGGTTGGCGCCCATCACGATCACCACGTCGGTGTGCATGACCGAATCGAAGGTCTGGGTGCCGGCCGATTCGCCCAGCGTCTGCTTCAGGCCGTAGCCGGTGGGCGAGTGGCAGACGCGGGCGCAGGTGTCGACGTTGTTGGTGCCGAAGGCCGCGCGCACCAGTTTCTGCACCAGCCAGGTTTCCTCGTTGGTGCAGCGCGATGAGGTGATGCCGCCGACGGCGTCGCGCCCGTGGCGCGCCTGGATGCGGCGGAATTCCGAGGCCGCGTGGTTGATGGCCTCGTCCCATGACACCTCGCGCCACGGGTCGGTGATGCGCTGGCGGATCATGGGCTTGAGCACGCGTTCCTTGTGCGTGGCGTAGCCCCAGGCGAAGCGACCCTTGACGCAGGAATGGCCACGGTTGGCCTGGCCGTCCTTCCAGGGCACCATGCGCACCACTTCCTGGCCCTTCATCTCGGCCTTGAAACCGCAGCCCACGCCGCAATAGGCGCAGGTGGTGATCACCGAGTGCTCGGCCTGGCCCATCATGATGACGGTCTTTTCCTGCAGCGTGGACGTGGGGCAGGCCTGCACGCAGGCGCCGCAGGACACGCATTCGCTGTCCAGGAACGGCTGGTCCTGGCCGGGCGACACGCGCGATTCGAAGCCCTTGCCGGAGATGGTCAGGGCGTAGGTGCCCTGGGTTTCCTCGCAGGCGCGCACGCAGCGGTTGCAGACGATGCACTTGGACGGGTCGTAGGTGAAGTACGGATTGGACTCGTCCTTGGCGCTGTCCAGGTGGTTGGCGCCCTGGTAGCCGTAGCGCACCTCGCGCAGGCCGACCACGCCGGCCATGTCCTGCAGCTCGCAGTCGCCGTTGGCCGGACAGGTCAGGCAGTCCAGCGGGTGGTCGGAGATGTACAGCTCCATGACGCCGCGGCGCAGCTCGCGCAGCTTGGGCGTCTCGGTGTGCACCACCATGCCGTGCTCGGCCGGCGTGGTGCAGGATGCCGGATAGCCCCGGCGTCCGTCGATCTGCACCAGGCACAGGCGGCACGAGCCGAAGGGTTCAAGGCTGTCGGTGGCGCAGAGCTTGGGGATGTTGATGCCGGCCTCGGCGGCCGCGCGCATCAGCGAGCTGCCTTCGGGCACGGTGACTTCCTGGCCATCGATGGTCAGGGTGACGGTCTGGGTGGACTCGCGGGCGGGCGTGCCCAGGTCGCGGTCTCGCTTGATGACGGTTTCCAGCATGGCGGTCTCCGGGCGGGCGGCGTCAGGCCGCGCTGGCGGCGGGTGCGGGACTGTCGGCGAGGCCGAAGTCCTGCGGGAAGTGGTTCAGGGCGGACAGCACGGGGTACGGCGCCATGCCGCCCAGCGCGCACAGCGAGCCGCCCAGCATGGTGTCGCACAGGTCGCGCAGCAGATGCACCTGCTGTTCGCGCGCCGGGCCGCCGGCCATGATCTTGTCGAGGGTCTCCACGCCGCGCGTCGAGCCGATGCGGCAGGGCGTGCACTTGCCGCAGGACTCGACGGCGCAGAATTCCATGGCGTAGCGGGCCATGCGCGCCATGTCGACGGTGTCGTCGAAGGCCACCAGGCCGCCGTGGCCGATCATGGCCGAGATCCGCGCATAGGCCTCGTAATCCAGCGGCACGTCCCATTGCGATTCGGGCAGGTAGGCGCCCAGCGGTCCGCCAACCTGCACCGCGCGCAGCGGCCGGCCCGAGGCGCTGCCGCCGCCGAAGCCGTACAGCAGGTCGCGCAGCGTCAGGCCGAAGGCCTTTTCCACCAGCCCGCCGTGCTTGAGGTTGCCGGCCAGCTGGAAGGGCAGGGTGCCGTGCGAGCGGCCCACGCCATAGTCGCGGTAATAGGCCGCGCCCTTGGCCAGGATGATGGGCACCGTGGCTAGCGAGATGACGTTGTTGATCACGGTGGGCTTGCCGAACAGGCCGGAGATGGCCGGCAGCGGCGGCTTGGCGCGCACCACGCCGCGCTTGCCCTCCAGGCTTTCCAGCAGCGAGGTCTCCTCGCCGCAGATGTAGGCGCCGGCGCCCTTGCGCACTTCCAGGTCGAACCGCCGGCCGCTGCCGTGTACATCCGCGCCCAGCCAGCCGACCTCGCGCGCCCGCGCGATGGCCGCTTCCAGCGCGGCGATGGCGTGCGGGTACTCGGAGCGCACGTAGATGTAGCCCTGGGTCGCGCCCACGGCCAGACCGGCGATGGTCATGCCCTCGATCAGCACATACGGGTCGCCTTCCATCAGCAGGCGGTCGGCGTAGGTGCCGGAATCGCCCTCATCGGCGTTGCAGACGATGTATTTCTGGTCGGCCGGCGTGCCGGCCACCGTCTTCCATTTGATGCCGGTGGGGAAGGCCGCGCCGCCACGTCCGCGCAGTCCGGAATCGATGAGTTCCTGGACGATGGCCTCGGGCGCCAGGGACAGCGCGCGCTTGAGTCCCTCCAGGCCGCCGTGCGCGGCGTAGTCCTGCAGCGACAGCGGGTCGGTAATGCCGACGCGGGCGAAGGTCAGGCGTTCCTGGTGCTTCAGGTAGGGGATGTCCTCGGTCGGACCCAGCCGCAGCGGGTGGGCGCCGCCCTGCAGCCAGCCGGCCTCGAACAGGCCGGCCACGTCCTCGGGCTGCACCGGCCCGTAGGCGACGCGGCCTGCGGGCGTGGCGATTTCCACCATGGGTTCCAGCCACAGCAGTCCGCGCGAGCCATTGCGCACCAGCTGCACGGCCAGGCCGCGCTGTTCGGCGGCGGCCTCGATCGCCCGCGCGACCGCGTCGGCATCCACCGCCAGCGCCGCCGCGTCACGCGGCACGTAGATCCTGATCGGGGCGTTCATCGGGCGTCCTCCGGGGCGGCGACCTGGCGGGCCTGCGCCAGCAGGCGGTCGAGCTTGTCCCGCGTGACGCGGGCCTTGGGCTGGCCGTCGATCATGATGGCGGGCGATTGCGCGCACAGGCCCAGGCAGTACACCGGCTCCAGCGTGAATTCGCCATCGGGCGTGCTGGCGTGGAAGTCGCAGCCCAGCGCGTGGCGGGCATGCTCGGCGAGCTGTTCCCCGCCCATGGCCTGACAGGACTCGGCGCGGCAGATCTCGATGACGTGGCGGCCGGCCGGCGCGCTGCGGAAGTGGGGGTAGAAGGTGATGACGCCGTGGACTTCGGCGCGGGACAGGTTCAGGGCCTCGGCGATGGTCTGCACCGCCTCGGCCGGAATACAGCCCAACTCGTGCTGGACCGCGTGCAGCACCGGCAGCAGCGGGCCGGGCTGGTCCTTGAGCCGGGCGACGATGCGGGCCGTGGCGGCCACGGCCGGCGTCTGCGAGGCCCGGGCGGCGTCCAGCGCCTGCTGGCCGCCACGGGCGCCGCCAGTGGACGCGAGATCGGATTTTGCCTCGCGGGTGCGCATGGCGGTCTCCTCCTGATGACTGATTACGGGCCCCCGTAGGAGCGGTCAGCGGGCGGATTCCTGATCCTGAAGCGTGATTAATATGTTTTCAGAAGCATATTAATTGTCTGGAATCCGCGTTTTTTGTGTACTCTACTTGGCTGGAATCCCGGCTTCAATATGAAATAAATGACATATAAGTTCCAAATCGGCCTGCGGCCGCAATGGACGCTGACGTCCGAGGGCGATGCCGGCCCGGTGCCGCTGCAGGACATGCTGGCGCTGCTGGCCGCCATCGACGCCAGCGGCAACATCGCCGGCGCCTGCCGCGCCTGCGGACTGTCGTACCGGCACGCCTGGGGCGTGCTGCGCCGTTTCGAGGGCATCTTCGGCACCGCGCTGCTGATCACCAACCGGCGCCAGGGCACGCAGCTGTCGCCCTTCGCCCAGCGCCTGCTGTGGGCCAACCGGCGCATCGAGGCCCGTCTGATGCCCACGCTGGAAAGCATGGCCTCGGAACTGCAGGAGGAACTGGCCCGGCTGCTGCCGGAAAGCGGACCGCATCTGCGCCTGCACGCCAGCCACGGCTTCGCGGTGGAATCGCTGATGCAGCGCATGGGCGGCGGCGCCGGCCTGGAGCTGCGCTATCGCACCGCGATCGAGGCGCTGGCCTCGCTGGAGCGGGGCGAATGCGACCTGGCCGGCTTCCAGGTGCCGCTGGGCGAGTTCGAGGAACCCATCATGGCGCGCTATGCCCAGTGGCTGCACGCCGACGACTACCTGCTGATCCACCTGGCCGTGCGCAATACCGGCCTGTTCGTGGTGGCGGGCAATCCCAAGAATATCCATGGCATCGCCGACCTGGCGCGTGGCGATGTGCGCTTCGTGAACCGCCAGATCGGTTCCAGCACGCGCCATCTGATCAGTCTGATGTTGCAGCGCGCCAATGTCTCCATCGGCGACGTGCAGGGCTACGAAAGCAATGAATTCACCCACATGGCCATCGCCGCCCATATCGCCAGCGGCATGGCCGATACCGGCGTGGGCGTGGAGACGGCGGCCCGGCGCTTCGGGCTGGATTTCATCCCGCTGGTGCGCGAGCGCTATTTCTTCGCCATCCGCAGGAGCGCGCTGGAGACGCCGGCCATGCGCGAGCTGCTGGCCATCCTGCGCAGTCCGGACTACCTGGGCTACGTCGGCCAGCTGGCCGGCTACGACACCCGCGACACGGGCCGGCTGCAAACCCTGGACGAGGCTTTTTCCTGAGCGCCTCGCGGACGGCGCCGGGCTATGATTCCACCATGACCAAAGTGATTTTCCTTGCCGATCGGCGCGGTGGCCTGCCCGCCGTCGCGCCCGGCGCCCTGCCGCCGGCGGGGCAGCCCGCGCTCGACCTGCGCGCGCGTCCCTTGCGCGACCTGCGCATCTCGGTCACGGATCGCTGCAATTTCCGCTGCACCTACTGCATGCCGCGCGAGGTGTTCGACAGCAGCTATTCCTTCATGCCGCATTCAGCGCTGCTGTCCTTCGAGGAGATCGCGCGGCTGGCCAATGTGTTCACGCGGCTGGGCGTGGAAAAGCTGCGCCTGACCGGCGGCGAGCCGCTGCTGCGCAAGCATGTGGAGAACCTGGTGAGCCAGTTGGCCGCGTTGCGCACGCCCGACGGCCGGCCGCTGGACCTGACCCTGACCACCAACGGCAGCCTGCTGGCGCGCAAGGCCGAGGCACTGAGGCAGGCCGGGCTGTCGCGCGTGACGGTGAGCCTGGACGCGCTGGACGCGACCATGTTCCAGGACATGAGCGACAGCGGCTTCACGCCCGACGACGTGCTGCGCGGCGTGGATGCGGCGGCCGAGGCCGGGCTGGCCCCGATCAAGGTCAACATGGTGGTGCGGCGCGGCCTGAACGACGGCCAGATCCTGCCCATGGCGCGGCGCTTCCGCCACAGCGGCCACATCCTGCGCTTCATCGAGTACATGGACGTGGGCAACACCAACGGCTGGAACATGGCGGAAGTGGTGCCCAGCAGCGAAGTGCTGGCGCGCATCGGCCAGGAATTCCCGCTGGAGCCCGTCGTCGCGGACGCCATGGGGCGCGTGGCCGAACGCTGGCGCTACCTGGACGGCGGCGGCGAGATCGGCCTGATTTCCAGCGTGACGCAGGCCTTCTGCGGCGGCTGTACGCGGGCGCGCCTGTCGCCCGAAGGCAAGCTGTACCTGTGCCTGTTCGCGCACGACGGCCACGACCTGCGCGCGCCGCTGCGCGACGGCGCCAGCGACGACGAGCTGGCCGCCATCATCGCCGGCATCTGGGCGGCGCGCGGTGACAACTATTCCGAGCTGCGCGGGCGCAACATGGCCGATCCCTCGCGCAAGATCGAAATGAGCTACATCGGTGGTTGAGTCCGCCTTGCCCGACCGCCAGGCGCTCGCCGGCCTGGTCCTGGCCGGCGGCCAGGGTTCGCGCATGGGCGGGCGTGACAAGGGGCTGGTCCAGTTGCGGGGCGAGCCGCTGGCGGGGCATGCCGCGCGCCGGCTGGCGCCGCAGGTGGGAAGGTTGATCATCAGCGCCAACCGCAACGCGGACAGCTACGCGCGCTATGGCGACGTCGTCGGCGACGGGGTGGCGGGGCTGCAGGGCTGGCCCGGGCCGCTGGCCGGCGTGATGGCGGGCTTGCTGGCCGCCGGCGACGCGCAATGGCTGGTGGTCGCGCCCTGCGATACGCCGTTCCTGCCGCCAGACCTGGCCGCGCGCCTGGTCGGCGCGGCGCTGGCGACGGGCGTGCCGCTGGCCTATGCCAGCGCGGACGGGGTGCGCCATCCGGCCTGCATGGCGCTGCGGGTGTCGTTGCTGCCCGCATTGCGTGAGTATCTGGCGTCGGGCGAGCGCCGGGTGGGGCTGTGGCAGTCGCGCCTGGGCGCGGCCGAAGCCCGTTTCGACGAGACGCCCGAGGCCTTCATGAACGTCAACACCCCGGAAGAGCTGGAGCGGGCCGAGCGCTACGCTAGCCAGTGACGCAGGTCGTAGTAGGGGACGCGGTCCTTGTCCTGCACCGGCGTATCCGCCGGCACGCGCGCCAGTCCGGTGGACCAGGGCAGCGAGCTGATCACGCCGGACCCCTGGTGGCCGTAGGGCACCAGTTCGGCCGAGCCGTCATCGGCCACGCGGCGCTGCACGCGCAGGAATTCCTCGCGGCTGTCCTGGCGCGTGCGCTCGGTGCGCAGCGGCAGCAGGCTGACCGGCGGGAACAGCGTTTCGCGGCCCTGCATGCGGCGCACCAGCGGCGTCACCAACAGCGTGAACACGGCATAGGCCGACACCGGGTTGCCCGGCAGGCTGATCACCGGCTTGCCGCCGATCTGCGCCAGGGCCACGGGCTTGCCCGGCTTCATGCGCACCTTCCACAGCGATAGTTCGCCGCCCAGGGTCGCCAGCGCCGGTTTGACCAGGTCGCGCTCGCCGACCGACACCCCGCCCACGCTCAGCACCAGGTCGCAATCGGCCAGCAGCGTCTTGAACGCGGCCAGCAGGTCGGCCTCGGTGTCGCGCGCATGCAGCACGTGGACCGGCTCGGCGCCCATGCCGCGCGCCAGCGCGGCCAGCATGGGGCCGTTGGAGTTGTAGATCTGTTCGGGCGCGCGCGCGGCGCCGGGCGGCACCAGCTCGTCGCCGGTGGTCAGGATGCCCACGCGCAGGCGGGCGCGCGCCGGCGCCGTGGCCATGCCCTGCGAGGCCAGCAGCGCCACGTGGGCGGCTTCCAGCACCGTGCCGGCGGCCAGCAGCGGCGCGCCGGCCAGGGTGTCCTCGCCGCGCAGGCGGATGTGCTGGCCCAGGGCGGGCGGGCGCGAGATGCGCACGTGGCCGTCGGCTTCCTCGGCGTCTTCCTGCATGACCACCACGTCGGCGCCTTCGGGAATCAGGCTGCCGGTGAACAGGCGGATGGCGTGTCCCGGCTTGAGCGGCTCGGGCGTGTCGCCGGCGTAGCAGCGCTGCTGCACCGGCAGGCGCGCGGCGTCGCTCCAGTCGGCCGCGCGCAGCGCGTAGCCATCCATCGCGCTGTTGTCGGCGGGGGGAATGTCGACGGTCGCGGTCAGGTCGCGGGCCAGCACGCGGCCGGCCAGGTCGGCCAATGCGACGTCCTCGACGCGGTCTAGCGGGCCGGCGGCGTTGGCCAGCAGGGTCTGGGCGTGATCGAAATCCAGCATGGGGTCAGTTGTCTTCGCGATTCTTGAAGTGCGTGGCGAAATTGCAGGGGCGATGGCCGCTGTCGAGCTGTTCGCGGATGATGCGCGTCCAGGCGGTTTCGCAGGCGTTGTTGGAGCCGGGCAGGCAGAACAGCAGCGTCTGGTTGGCGTAGCCGGCAAGGGCCCGCGATTGCAGGGCCGAGCTGCCGATCTCTTCGTAGGACAGCTGGCGGAACAGCTCGCCGAAGCCGGGGATCTGTCGGTCCAGCAGCGGGCCGATGGCCTCGGGCACGGTGTCCTTGTGCGAGAAGCCCGTGCCGCCGGAGGTCAGGATGACCTGCACGGCGGGATCGGCGATCCAGTCGCTGATGATGCGGCGGATCTGGTAGAGGTCGTCCTTGACGATGTCGCGGCGCACGCATTGATGGCCGGCCCGGGCCAGGCTCTGCGCCAGCAGGTTGCCGGAGGTATCGTCGCCGGGGCCGCGCGTGTCGCTGACGGTCAGCACGGCGCAGGCCAGCGATACGGGTTCGGCGGGGGCTTGCTTCATGGCGTATCCTTGTTGCCGGCCGGGGGCTCGTCCCAGGACCGCGTGCGGTCCTCGTCGGCCTGGCGCTGTTCGACCCAGAAACGCTTGCCGCCGGCCAGCGTCTCGCTTTTCCAGAAGGGCGCGCGCGTCTTGAGCGCGTCGATGATGTATTCGCAGCCACGGAAGGCGTCGCCGCGGTGGGCGCTGGCGGCGGCCACGAACACGATCTGGGCGTTGCGCGACAGCGCGCCGACGCGGTGCACGATCACGGTGCCGGCCAGGTTCCAGCGCGCGCGGGCCGTGGCGGCGATGTCTTCAAGCTCGCGCTCGCACATGCCGGGATAGTGTTCGAGGAACAGCGTTTCGGTCGGCGCATCGGGTGCGTAGTCGCGCACGTAGCCCACGAAGGTGACGATACCGCCGACGCCCGCGCCGGCCTGCTCGCGCAACGCGGCGGTCAGGGCCGCGCCGTCGAAATCGGCTTCCTGGACGATGACCACATTGGCGCTCATGCTCTAGCCTCCGGTCACGGGCTCGAATACCGCGACTTCGTCGCCGGGGCGGATCACGACCGTGGGCTTGGCATGGGTCTGGTTGACGGCCAGCTTCAGGCGCGAGGCCGGGGCTAGCTGCGGATAGCGCTCGCCCAGCGCGGCCAGCAGTTGCGCGCCGGTGGATTCATCGTCCAGCGGCCAGGCCTCGCCGCGCTTGCCGACCAGTTCGGCCACGCGCGCGAAGTACAGCAGATCAATCGTTGCGCCACTCACCGCTCTTTCCTCCCGCCTTGTACTTCAGGCGAACTTGCTCGATCACGATGCCCTTGTCGGCCGCCTTGCACATGTCGTAGATGGTCAGCGCGGCGACGCTGCAGGCCGTCATGGCTTCCATTTCGACGCCGGTCTTGTAGCTGGTGCGGCAGGTGGCCAGGATGTCGACGCGATGGGCTTCGTCGTCCAGCGCGAACTCCACGCCCACGAAGGACAGCGGCAGGCTGTGGCAAAGCGGGATCAGCTCGGCGCAGCGCTTGGCGGCCAGGATGGCGGCCACGCGCGCGGTGTTGAGGACTTCGCCCTTGCCCTGGCCGGGCGCGGTCAGCAGGCCGTAGGCCACCGCGTTCAGGCGCACGCTGGCCGCGGCGACCGCCACGCGCTCGCTGTCCGCCTTGCCGATGACGTCGACCATGCGGACCTGGCCGGCTTCGTCCAGGTGGCTGAGAGTGGGGGCGGAGGAGGACATGGGTCGGGATCGAGAATTGTTAATGATTGAAAATAGCGGCCGCGGCGGACCGGCATGGTCCGGGTCGGGCCGCTGATACGCCCTATGATAGACGAGCTGTGCGGGGGGCGCGATAATCGCCCGCAAAACACGTACCCGACGCGCGGCCAGTGCCTACAATTTGTCGTACCAGGAGACTCGCGATGCCCATGCGGATGCCAAAGTTCAGGTTCACCCGGCGCGTCGGCAAGATTCTCTTGTCCATCGTGGCCGTGGCGCTGCTGCTGTGCGGCGTGGCGGCCTGGCAGGTGCCCAAGGTGCTGCGCTCCGTCCTGACCGAGGACGTCTCCAAGATGCTGGGCCGCGACGTTTCCGTCGGCAAGATCAGCTTCAATCCCTTTACCCTGACCGTCCGCGCGCGGGACCTGGCGATCGCGCAGCCAGGATCCGAGACACCGCTGCTGACGCTGGCCGAACTGGACGCCAGCGCCGCCTGGAGTTCGCTGTTCTGGTTCGCGCCGGTGGTGGACCGGCTGACGCTGCGCGAGCCGAAGATCGCCATCGTGCGCGAGGACGTCACGCGCTTCAACTTCTCGGACGTGCAGCAGCGCGTGGCCGAGATGAGCGCCGCCAAGCCCGAGGAACCGCCCAAGCCCGACGAGGGTCCGCCGCGCTTCTCGCTCAACAACATGCGCATCGAGGGCGGCTCGGTCACGCTGGACGACAAGGTCACCGGCCGCAAGCAGGTGGTGGACGAGTTCACGCTGGGCGTGCCGTTCATCTCCACCTTCGGCTATGCCACCGACATCGACGTGCAGCCCCGGCTGCACCTGCGCATCAACGGCAGCCCCTTCGACCTGACCGGCGTGGCGCGGCCCTTCGAGAAGGTGCCGTCCTCGACGCTGAACGTGACCTTCTCCGGCCTGCAGCTGGAGAAGTGGGCCGACGTGTGGCCCATGCCGCTGCCGTTCAAGCTGGAGCGCGCGCTGCTCGATTCGAACCTGCGCGTGGTGTTCGAGCAGCCCAAGGATGCGCCGCCCAAGATCCGGGTGGTGGGCGATCTGGGCCTGCGCCAGTTCGATCTGCGCGACAAGTCGGGCGCCGAGCTGGCGTCCTGGAGCGCGCTGACGGTATCGCGGCTGGAACTCGAACCGATTGCGCGGCAGGCCTATATCGGCGATGTCGGCCTGTGGGCGCCGCAGGTGCATGCGCGCCGCTACGAGAACTTGAGGCTGAACTGGCAGGACGTGGCCGAGCAGCTGCAGCAGCTGGGCGCCAAGCCCGGCGCGGCCAAGCCTGCGGGTGGCAAGCCGGTTGCGGGCAAGCCGGCGGATGCCAAGACACAGGATGCCAAGGCCGCGCCGAATGCGGGCAAGGCCGCCGCCCAGCCTGCGGATCCGCAGGCCTCGGCCAAGGTCTCCGCCGCGCAGGCTGGCGCACCCGAAGCGGGCAAGGCGGCTTCTGCTGCGGCAGCTGCCAAGCCGGCGGGCGTGAAACCGGCGGATGCTAAGGCCGGAGATGCTAAGGCGGCTGATGCGAAGAGTGCCGATGCCAAGGCGGCCGAAGCCAAAGCCGCCGAACCCAAGTCTGCGATTCCCGCCGCAGGCGGCGCTGCGGCTGGCGCGGCCACGCCGTCGGCGTCCGCTGCCGCGGGCGCCGCGCCTCCGGCTGGTCCGGCAGGCACGGCCCCGGCGCCCCAGCCGGCCGAACCGGCCGAATGGAAGATCACGCTGGACGCCTTCAATATCCATGAAGGCGAGCTGCACCTGACCGATGCGGTCAGCAAGCTCGACTACTCGATGACCGGCATCGCGGCCACGGTCGAGGGCGTGGAGATTCCGCAGCAGAAGGATCGCCCGATCAACCTGTGGCTGACGGTGGACAACAGCACCGACGGTGGCTGGATCCGCGCCAAGGGTCCGCTGGTGCTGCAACCGCTGGCGCTGGAAATGTCTTTCCGCATGGGCAACGTGGCGCTGGCGCCATTCGCGCCGGCCGTGCGCAGCGCCGCGCCGATCACGCTGCAGGACGGTCGCGTGGCGCTGTCGGCGCAAGTGCACGTGCTGGACAAGGGCGGGGCGGTGGACGTGTCCGCCACCGGCGCGCAAGCCGAGCTGACCCAGTTCAAGGCGCGCGACGAATCCCTGAAGCCCGCGTTGGATGTCGCGCTGCAGCGCCTGCACCTGACCGCCGACCGGCTGGCCATGGGACCGGGACAAAGCAATTTCACGCTGGACGCCGATGGCGTGCAGGGCAACGGCAAGTTGGCCCTGAAGGGGGCGTTCACGCCGCAGCCGCTGACGCTGCGCACCTCGGTGGACCTGTCGGCGTTGAACGTGGCCTCGTTCGCGCCTTATTTCGCCTCCAGCCTGAACGCCACCGTGCGCGCCATCACGCTGGGAGCCAAGGGCGAAGCGGCCTTCGCGGCCGCCAACGGCAAGGCGCCGCTCTCGGCCGCCTGGAAGGGCGGAGTGGAAGTCACCGACCTGGACCTGCAGGACCGCGTCAACAAGGACGATTTCCTGAACTGGAAGCGCCTGGCGTTCTCCGGCATGGATATCTCCGTCGCCGGCGACAAGATCGGCGCCAGGCTGGGCGATATCGCGCTGGACGATTTCTACGGTCGCATCCTGCTCAACGCGCAGGGCCGGCTCAACGTGATGGACCTGGTGGCCGCGCCCGGACAGGCGGGCGGCTCCATCACCCAGGACACGCAGACGCCGGCGCGCCGCGCCGCGCCCGAACCCGCCGCCAAGAGCGGCGGCATGCCCGATATCTCGCTCAACAGCGTGACCCTGACGCGCGGCCGCATGACCTTCACCGACCGCTTCGTCAAGCCGAACTACGTGGCGGAGCTGTCCAGCATCGACGGCTCGATCTCGGCGGTGTCGTCCAGCAATCCCCAGCCCGCCAAGGTCAAGGTCACGGGCCGTGTGTACACCACCGCGCCGCTGTCGATCAGCGGCGTGGTGCAGCCCTTCGCCAAGTTCCTGGCACTGGACCTGAAGGCGTCGGCCAAGGGCGTGGACCTGCCGCGCTTCAACACCTATTCCGCCAAGTACGTGGGCTATCCCATCAAGCGCGGCAAGCTGTCGGTCGACCTGGAATACAAGATCAAGGATCGCGCGCTGACCGCCAGCAACCATGTGGTGCTGAACCAGCTGACCTTCGGCGACAAGACCAACAGCCCCGACGCGACCAAGCTGCCGGTGCTGCTGGCCGTGGCGCTGCTGAAGGACTCGCGCGGCAATATCGACATCAACCTGCCGATTTCCGGTTCGCTGGACGATCCGGAGTTCTCGGTCGGCGGTATCGTGGTGCGCGTGGTGCTCAACCTGGTGGTCAAGGCGGTGACTTCGCCCTTCAGCCTGCTCGCCTCGGCCTTCGGCGGCGGCGAGGAGCTGTCCTACGTGGAATTCGCGCCGGGCAGCGCGGCGCTGACCGAGGATTCCCAGCAGCGCATCGACACGCTGATCAAGGCCCTGACCGACCGTCCCGGCCTGAAGATGGATCTGAGCGGCCGCGCCGACCCCAAGACCGACATGGAGGGCCTGCGCCAGGCCTGGATCGAAAGCAAGATCCGCGCCGCCAAGGCCGCCGCCGTCGCGCCGCGCGGCAAGAAGCCCAACCCGGCCGGCGTCGACGTGTCGCCCGCCGAGCGCTCCAAGTACCTGGAAGAGGTCTACGGCGATACCGACATCAAGGACAAGCCCAGGAACCTGATCGGCATCGCCAAGTCCATACCGGATGCGCAGATGGAGGAAATGCTGCGCAGCGTGGCGCCGGTGGGCGACGAGCAGTTGCGCCAGTTGGCCGACGCGCGCGCCCAGGCCGTCTATGAGAAGCTGCTCGCTCACGAGGGCCTGGCCGAGCGCGTCTTCATCGTCGCGCCGCAATTGGATGCCGACGGCATCAAGGACGATGGCGTGCCGTCGCGGGTGGAGTTCTCTCTGAAATAGAGGGATGAGCCCACCCCCGAAGCGCTGCGCGCTTCCCCCTCCAGGGGGCATGTCTGCGGACCGGCGGAGCCGGATCCGCGACATCCCGATTGGGGGCGACCTGGCCGTGTCGGCGCCTGCGACCTTGCGGAGTGTGCGTTACCGGAGTGTGCCTCACTGGAAGGTGGCACGGCTGACGCTGTTGCCGTTGGTGGTTGAAGTGTGAGGTGTGAAGTGCAATCTTGCCGCTCGTGGCCGGTTTGGTGCGGATACGGGCGAGCGCTCTTCCCAGGAGATGAGGCATGAACGACCAGGATTCGCAGTTCGACAGCTTGCTGCCGCCCTTGAAGCTGGACCGCCGGGGCTTCATCGCCACGTCGGTGGCGGCGGGATTTTCGCTGGCGGCGGGGCAAGCAGTGGCGCAGACGGCGATAGCCACCGACGCCGCCGGCTTGCTGGCGGGCAAGGTGGACATTCCGGTGGTCGACGGCAAGATGCCGGCCTATCGCGCCGCGCCGCAGGGCAAGAAGAACCTGCCCACGCTGCTGGTGGTGTCCGAGATATTCGGCGTGCACGAGTACATCCAGGATATCTGCCGCCGCCTGGCGCACCTGGGGTATCTGGCGGTGGCGCCCGAGCTGTTCGCGCGCCAGGGCGACCCGTCGCGCTACACCGATATTCCCAAGCTGCAGGCGGAAATCATTGGCAAGGTGCCCGACGCGCAGGTGCAGCGCGACCTGGACGCCGCATCGGCCTGGGCCGCCGAGCATGGCGGCGACGCGGGCCGACTGGGCATCCTGGGGTTTTGCTGGGGCGGACGCCAGGTCTGGCTCTACGCCGCGCACAATCCCAAGCTGCGCGCGGGCGCTGCCTGGTACGGGCAGCTGGGCGGCGAGCCCAGCGAGCTGAAGCCGCGCCCGGTACTGAGCGCGGTCGGGGACCTGAAGGCGCCGGTGCTGGGCGCCTATGGCGGCAAGGACGCCGGCATTCCGTTGGCGGACGTTGACCGCATGCGGGTGGCGCTGGCCCAGGGGCCGGCCGCCGCCAAGGCCTCGCGCATCGACATCTATCCCGAAGCGCCGCATGCCTTCCATGCGGACTACCGGCCCAGCTACCGCAAGGCCGAGGCCGATCAGGCCTGGCAGCGCATGCTGGACTGGTTCAAGCAGAACGGGCTGTAGGCGAGGGCGGCGGCGCATGGGCGTCGCGCTTTCTTCCGCTTCAAGTTCGCCCCGAGGGACGGCGCGAACCGTGCCTCTGTCCTATTTCTCGGTTTCCCCCGGCAGGCCGTCGCTGACCTCGGCCAGGGCCGCCTTCATGTCCTCGTAGCCGATGACGCGCTCGTTCTGGAAGCTGCCCAGCACGCCGCGGCAACCGTCCACGCCCGAGCGCTTCATCTCTTCCATCATGGCCTTGCCCTGGTCCAGCCCCTTGTCGTACAGCGTGTCGTAGTTCTGGGCGTTGAAGCCGTATTCCTGGGCGTAGCGCTGCAGGTTCTTGCGCGAGGTGTCCTGATGTTGCTTGAGATCGGGCTCGGACGCGCCGCAGGCACGGGCCGCGCCATTGGACGCGCCCGCCGCCACGACGAAGGATTCGTACTGCAATTGTTCGCTGGCGTCCGGCGCCGCCCAGGCGCCGCCGGTCAAGCCCAGCGCCAACGCGGCCATCAGGCCGCCTGCCATCTTGCGCATCGCATGTTCTCCGTGTGTGGTCCCGCGGGCGGCAAGACGCGCGCGGGATGCCATGAATCTTGCGACATTATTGCAACGGACGCGCGTTCCGGGAGCGACGCGCCCGTATTGAGTCGTTTCAGTCTGTTCATGTTCTTTGCCGGTGCGGCGTCCGCCCGGGGCATGGGCTGCAGGCGCGCCAAGCGCCGCCCGCGCGCAGGAACTATGATGGAGGGTGTGAGGCGGCCTCGCCTCAATGCTCTACCCCATTCATTCTTTCTTCAGATTTTTCAGCCGGAGATATTTCCATGACGATCAAAGTCGGCGACCGCGTGCCGGATGGCACCCTGACCGAATTCATCGAAACCGAGACCGCGGGCTGCTCGCTGGGTCCCAACGCCTTCCAGGTCGCCGACCTGGTCCGCGGCAAGAAGATCGCGCTCTTCGCCGTGCCGGGCGCCTTCACGCCGACCTGCTCGGCCAAGCACCTGCCGGGCTACGTCGAGCAGGCCGCCGCGCTCAAGGCCAAGGGCGTGGACGAGATCTGGTGCGTGTCGGTCAACGACGCCTTCGTCATGGGCGCCTGGGGCCGTGAACAGGGCACCGACGGCAAGGTTCGCATGCTGGCCGATGGCTCGGCCCTGTGGACCAAGGCGCTGGGCCTGGAGCTGGACCTGATCCAGCGCGGCATGGGCGTGCGCTCGCAGCGCTATTCGGCCCTCATCGAGGACGGCGTGGTCAAGACGCTGAACGTCGAGGCCGCCGGTAAGTTCGAGGTCAGCGACGCGGCCACCATGCTGTCGCAGGCCTGATTCTCTTCCGTTCTACCGTTTTACGGCGGACTGCAGGCGCGGTCCGCCGAAAGGCCGCTGGCCGCGGCTGCCCGATGCCATGATCGCCACCATTTCCTCGTTCTCGTCGCTGTACTTCGCGACCCTGCTGATGCTCATCGGCACGGGCCTGTTCAATACCTACATGGGGCTGCGGCTGACGTCGCAGGCGGTCAGCGAGGTGTGGATCGGCGCCCTGATCGCCGGCTACTACTTCGGCCTGGTGTGCGGCGCCCGGCTGGGGCACAGGCTGATCATCCGGGTGGGCCACATCCGCGCCTTCGTGGCCTGCGCGGCGGTCGCCACCAGCATGATCCTGGCGCAGACGCTGGTCGATTCGCTGCCGCTGTGGCTGGTGTTTCGGGTGATCTCCGGCGTTGTCATGGTGACGGAGTTCATGGTCATCGAAAGCTGGCTGAACGAGCAGACCGAGAACCATCAGCGCGGGCGCGTGTTCTCCGTCTACATGGTGGTGTCCGGCCTGGGCACCGTGCTGGGCCAGCTGGCGCTGACGGCCTATGCGACGCTGGACCTGCGGCCGCTGACGCTGGTCGCCATGTGCCTGGTGCTATGTCTGGTGCCGATCGCCGTCACGGCGCGTTCGCACCCGCCCACGCCTTTGCCCGCGCCGCTGGACATCCGATTCTTCATGCGCCGCGTGCCGCTGTCCATGACGGTGCTGTTCGTGGCGGGCAATGTGTCCGGCGCGTTCTACGGCCTGGCCGCTGTCTACGGGGCCAAGCACGGCATGAGCACGTCCCAGGCGGCGGTGTTCGTGGCCACGGCGGTGACCGCCGGCCTGCTGTCGCAATGGCCGATGGGCTGGTTGTCGGACCGCATCAACCGCGCCGGGCTGATCCGCTTCAATGCCTTGCTGCTGGCGGTCCTGCCGGCGCTGATGTGGGGCTGGATCGAACTGCCGTTCTGGGCCATGCTGGCCCTGTCCGCCGTATTCGGCGTGCTCCAATTCACGCTGTACCCGCTGGGCGCGGCCTTCGCCAACGACCATGTGGAATCCGAGCGGCGCGTCAGCCTGTCGGCGGTGCTGCTGATGACCTACGGCGTCGGCGCCTGCGTCGGCCCCATGATCGCGGGCGTGCTGATGTCCTGGGGCGGGCACAGCATGTACTACATGTTCGTATCGGCCTGCGCGCTGATCCTGGTCTGGCAGGTGCGGCCGACGCGCGTCACGGGCGCGCACCAGGTGCAGGAAGCGCCCACCCACTTCGTGCCGATGCCGGATACCCTGCAAAGCTCGCCCGCGTCGGCGGTGCTGGATCCCCGGGTCGATCCCGAGACCGACATCACGATCGAGATGGTGGAGCCGGATCCCGCCACGGCCGCCGTGCAGTCTGTCGACCCTGTCGCCGCCGAGGCTGTGGTGGCGGGTGCGGCGCCAGCCGCTGCGGCGGCTCCGGGCGCGGCGGTCTCAGAGGCGGCGGCAGATCATCCCGCCGCCGCCGAGGCCGCGCGGGACATGGGCTACGAGGCGGGACGGGTGCCTGACGCGAAAGACCTGGACGAAGACGCGCCCGAATCGCGCCTGCGCACCGGCACCTGAGACCGCGCGCAGCGCTAGCGGGGGATCATCAGCACGATGGCCGCCAGGGCCAGCGCCAGCCCCAGCAGGTTCAGGCGCGAGAGCGATTCCCGAAACGCCAGGGCGCCGATCAGCGCGCCCAGGGCGATGACGCCCATGTTCATGGATGCGAACACCACCGACGGGTGACCCGGCAGCGATTGGTGCGCGCGGATATAGGTCAGGATATTGCCGAAATTCGCCAGACCCAGCGCCACGCCCGCCAGCGCATGGCGCCACTCCCATCGCGCGCGACGCCATACGAGGTAGCCCAGCATCAGCATCCCGGCCAGCATGAAGGCCAGCAGCAGCGCGCCGGAAAAGGCCGTGCCGGTGCGCGCCACCTGCTTGAACAGCACGTCGATCACGCCATAGCCGGCCCAGACGATCAGCGGCCACAGCCAGCGGTCGCGGCCGGCCTCGGCGGGCTCGCCGTCCGGCGACGGGCGGCGCAGCAGGCAATACAGCGCGCAGAACGCCAGCGCGATCGCGGCCAGCTTGCGGCCGTCCGGCGTCTCGCCGAACAGCAGGAACGCGGCGATCAGCGGAATGAACAGGGCCAGGCGCTGCGCCGCGTCGCTGCGCGCCACGCCGGCATGGCGCACGGCCTGCGCCATGGCGAGGAACACGCTGGGCAGCAGGATGCCCAGCGCCGCCAGCGTCAGCCAGGGCATGCCCGCCGCGAACAGCGTGTCGGACGCCGGTCGCAGCAGGGCCCAGCACAAGGTCGCGGCGACCGCGTAGTTCACCGCGATGGCCTGGCGCACGTCGATGCGCCAGCCGCGCGCCAGCTTCAGCATCGCGGCCACCGTTACGCTGCAGGCGATGCTGGCCGCCAGATACAGCAGGCCGGGCGTCAGCGACACGCCGGCGCCTCGTGCGCGGGCTCGGCGTCGATGTGCATGCCCAGCCGCGCCAGCAGGCGCTGGTCGGCCTGCATCTGCGGATTGGCGGTGGTCAGCAGCGCGTCGCCGTAGAACATGGAGTTGGCGCCGGCCATGAAGCACAGCGCCTGCAGCGCATCGTCCATCTGCTCACGGCCGGCCGACAGCCGGACCTTGGCCTTGGGCATGGTGATCCGGGCGACGGCGATGGTGCGCACGAATTCGAACGGATCCAGCGCTTCGACGCCGGCCAGCGGCGTGCCTTCGACCTGCACCAGATTGTTGATGGGCACGGATTCGGGGTAGGGCTCCATGCTGGCGAGCTGGGCGATCAGCCCGGCGCGCTCGCGGCGCGACTCGCCCATGCCCACGATGCCGCCGCAGCAGACATTGATGCCGGCGTCGCGCACGCGCTCCAGCGTATCCAGGCGGTCCTGGTAGGTGCGGGTGGAGATGATCTTGCCGTAAAACTCCGGCGAGGTGTCCAGGTTGTGGTTGTAGTAGTCCAGCCCGGCGTGCTTGAGCTGTTGGGCCTGGCCCTCGGCCAGCATGCCCAGCGTCACGCAGGTTTCCATGCCCAGCGCCTTCACCGCGCTGACCATCTTGGCCACCGCTTCCAGGTGATGCGGCTTGGGGCTGCGCCAGGCGGCTCCCATGCAGAAGCGCTGCGCGCCGCCGGCCTGCGCGGCGCGCGCGGCGGCGATCACGTCTTCCAGCGGCATCAGCTTGTCGGCTTCCAGGCCGGTGTCGTGATGCGCGGATTGCGGGCAGTAGGCGCAATCCTCGGGACAGCCGCCGGTCTTGATCGACAGCAGGCTGGACAGCTGGATGGCGTTCGGATCGAAATGGGCGCGATGGGTCTGCTGTGCGCGATGGATCAGGTCCATGAACGGAAGGTCGTACAGCTTCAGGACCTCCTCGGCGCTCCAGGCGGCGGATTCGGGCATCGGCTTGGGAATCGTCGGGACGGGGATGTAGGCGGTCTGCATCGGGAGGGCTCCAGTCGGTGTCGCGGGGATCGCGCCGGTTGCGCCGCCTTGGCGGGCTCAGGCTGCGATCGGCGGATCGTATGAAGCCGGGCGGGGTTTGCGCAATGCCGGGGATCTGGCTGGAAATGCGGGGTGGATCGATCTGTTTTTTGAAGATTTGGCGATTTTTAGAGCATCCCGAGAGGCAACGCGCCGGCATCTTCGCGGACGGCGAGGGGCTGATTTTTTTGATTCAATTTGTAAATTCTAGATCGGGGAGAAGTCGCTTGCCTGGCCGATGTGGGCGCGGGGCTCGGTGGCGGCGATGTTGCGGTTGGGAGACCGCGATCGGGAGATCGTATTGGCGGCCGCGACTTCGGGAGGAGTAGCGGCGGCGCGCGGCGCCGCGGGATGGCGCGCAGCCGGCATTGCCGTGTCTGGGCGGGCCGGGCAGGCATGTTCCGGGGTGATCCCGGGCGCGCTCGCGGGCATGCGAGCCTCGTGGGCCGATATGCCGCTATCGGCGGCAGCCAGGCGGAAGGGATATCTGTGAGCGGAAAACAAAAAAGCTCCGGAATCCGGAGCTTTTCGATGATGACGCGGCGATTGTTTCGCGGCGTGCGCAGATGGCGCAAAGTGCTTTGGCGGAGCGGACGGGGCTCGAACCCGCGACCCCCGGCGTGACAGGCCGGTATTCTAACCAACTGAACTACCGCTCCGCAGCGGTATGCAAAACTTCGGTACTGCAACTGCGGTGTCAAGGCAGCTTGCCAGAATACTGGCGTCCCCTAGGGGATTCGAACCCCTGTACTCACCGTGAAAGGGTGATGTCCTAGGCCTCTAGACGAAGGGGACCTGAACAAAAACCACTGTACTACCAACTGCTTTACTGGTGGAGGTAAGCGGGATCGAACCGCTGACCTCTTGCATGCCATGCAAGCGCTCTCCCAGCTGAGCTATACCCCCCAGAATCCCAGGTGTCTCAACCTTCAGACAACAAGGGCTTACACCCTATAAAAGCAAAAAGCCCCGGATCGGAGCTCTTGAGAATGACCCTGAGCGAGAGCTTTTGGCGGAGCGGACGGGGCTCGAACCCGCGACCCCCGGCGTGACAGGCCGGTATTCTAACCAACTGAACTACCGCTCCGCAGCGGCGTACTCGAACTACATGATCACTTCAACTGCACGATGCAAGAACAGTCCGAAGAACTGGCGTCCCCTAGGGGATTCGAACCCCTGTACTCACCGTGAAAGGGTGATGTCCTAGGCCTCTAGACGAAGGGGACGTGGACTTGCATCAGGCACTGCTTTTTTACTGCATTCTTCGCTTTGGACTGGTGGAGGTAAGCGGGATCGAACCGCTGACCTCTTGCATGCCATGCAAGCGCTCTCCCAGCTGAGCTATACCCCCGTCTTTTCTAATCAATACTTGCAACGTTCTAGCTTTCTTCACTTGAATCTTGCAAATTTCTTGCTGGATTCAGGTGGTTCCTGCTGGTTCGTTGCCGGTTTTGTTTAGTGCCGTTGGCGAAGAAACGAGATTATGCACGAACTATTTTGGGCGTGCAAGTCGATTGGGCGCAAAAATGAAAAAAGTTGCGGAAAGGTTTCCGTGATGACTGAGTGGCCCGCAGTTGAGCGCGCTGTAGTTGAGCACCCCTTTAGAGTTGATCGCTCCTTTAGTGAAACGCTCCGTTGGCCACTCCTGCTGCTCATTCACATTGTCGGTTCATCATTCAAGCACAGGCCGATGCGATCCGGCCGCGCCGGCGAAGCGCGCAGTGCTATCGTGGCCTTTCAGCAAATGCGGCGCGATCGCGCCGGCGCAGGAGCATTTCACGCATGGGCACAAGCACATCCTTTCCTACCCGTCCCCTGGGACGCTCCGGCATGTCGATCACGCGCATCGGGCTGGGCGCCTGGGCCATGGGCGGCAATGGCTGGGCGGTGGGCTGGGGGCCGCAGGACGATGCCGATTCCATCGGCGCGATCCGGCTGGCGGTGGACCGGGGCATCAACTGGATCGATACCGCGGCGGTCTACGGCCTGGGCCATTCCGAAGAGATCGTGCGCCGCGCGTTGGCGCAGATGGCGCCGTCCGAGCGCCCCTACGTGTTCACCAAGTGCGGCCTGACCTGGTCCGACGCGCAGCCGCAGGCCACGCCACGGCGCACTGGCGCGCCGGCAAGCATCCGGCGCGAGGTCGAGGATTCGCTGCGCCGTCTGGGCGTGGAGCGGATCGACCTCTATCAAATGCACTGGCCGGCGGGCGACGGCACATCGCTGGACGGCTACTGGGAAACGCTGCTGGCGCTCAAGCGCGAGGGCAAGGTCGGCGCGGTGGGGCTGTCGAACCATAACCTGGCCCAGTTGCAGGACGCGGAGGCGCTGGGGCATGTGGACAGCCTGCAGCCGCCGTTTTCCGCGATCCAGCGCAGCGCGGCCGCCGATCTGATTCCCTGGTGCGAGGCGCACGGCACCGGCGTCATCGTCTACAGCCCGATGCAGTCGGGCCTGTTGAGCGGCGGATTCAGCGAGGCGCGCGCGGCCAGTTTGCCCGCCGATGACTGGCGTTCGCGCCATGCCGAGTTCCGGGCGCCCGCGTTGCAACGCAATCTGGCATTGGCGCAGGCTTTCCGGCCGGTCGCCGAGCGTCACGGGGCGACGGTCGCCGCCGCCGCGGTGGCCTGGACCCTGGCCTGGCAGGGCGTGACCGGCGCGATCGTCGGCGCGCGCAACGCGGCGCAGGTGGACGCCTTGCTGGGCGCTGCCGAACTCGAGCTGGATGATGAGGATATGGCGCGCATCGCCGATGCGATCGAGCGGACGGGCGCTGGCCAGGGGCCGTCGCGTCCGTCGGGCGACCAGTCGGCCTTGCCCGAGGATCTGTTCAGCTAGGATTGGTCGAGGCTGGAAAGATCCCGGATCCTGCGATGTAGGATCCGGGCAGGCCTTTGCGGCGACGAATGCGGAACGGCGACCAGGCGCGGCTTCAGCCGCGCTTGCGCGTCGCGCCCAGCGCGCCGATCAGCACCACGCCCACCAACGCCAGCGCGAGCTTGTCGCCGAAGCGGGCGTAGGGGGTGAGGCCAGTCATGCCCTGCACGCTGACGGGCAGCACGCCCGGCTGCATCGGCGCCAGTTGCGCGGCGACATGGCCCTTGGCGTCGATCGCGGCGGTGATGCCGGTGTTGGTGGCGGTCAGCATGGGGCGCGCCGTCTCGATGGTGCGCAGCCGGCCGATCTGCAGATGCTGGCGCAGCGCCCAGGAATCGCCAAACCAGCCCAGGTTGCTGACGTTCACCAGGATGGTCGCGCCGGGTTCGCCCTGCGGGCCGGACTGCAACGCCGGCAGCAGGTCCGGACCGAACAGGTCTTCGTAGCAGATATTGAAGGCCACGTGCTGGCCGCCCACGGCGAAGGGCGTCTGGCGTTCCGCGCCACGGTCGAAATCGCCCAGCGGAATGTTGAGCATGTCGACGAACCAGTGGAAACCCGGCGGCACGTATTCACCCCAGGGCACCAGGTGGCGCTTGTCGTAGCGCATGGCGGTCGAGCCGGCGAGCAGGTGCTCGACCGGCGTGGCGCCGTCGAAGCCGATCACGCTGTTGGTGTAGCGTTCGCGCCCACCCACTACGTCCAGCAGCGGCGAGCCCATGGCGATCACGCTGTTCTGCCGCGCGGCGATGGCGCGCCAGGCTTCCCAGACGCGCGGGTCGAGCTGGTTCTGGAACACCGGCATCACGGTTTCGGGCAGGATGGTCAGCTGCGGCGCGGGTTCGCCCGGCATGGGCGGCAGCGCGGCCAGTTCCAGATGGCGGCGCAGGCTCTGGTCCAGCAGCGCGGGATCGAACTTCTGCGACTGTTCGATGTTGCCCTGGATCAGGCGCACGTTCAGCGGCTCGCCGAAAGGGCGCGACCAGTCGATGCGGGCCAGCAGCCAGCCGGTCGCGGCCAACGCCAGCGCGAGGCCGGCGGCCAGCGCGCGCCGGCCGTCCAGCGGGGTCTTGCGCGAGGGCTGCCACAGCGTGGCGATCGCCGCCGCGGCGAAGGCCGCCAGGAAGGCCATGCCGTGCACGCCCAGCAGCGGCGCCCAGCCGGCCAGCGGGCTATCGACATGGGCATAGCCGATGTTCAGCCAGGGGAAGCCGGTGAGCAGCACCGCGCGCACCCATTCCAAGCCGGCCCACAGGGCGGCCCAGGTCAGCGCGCCCGTCAGCGCGCGGGCGGGCGGCGAGTCCGGGTCCAGCGGCGCATAGCGGCGCGCCAGCGCGCAGGCCGTGGCGGGGAAGATGGCCAGGAAGGCCGACAGCAGCAGCACGGCGGCCGCCGCCAGCGGCGCCGCCAGATCGCCGTAGCGATGCAGGCTGATGAAGATCCAGTACAGGCCCAGCGCGTAGGTGGCGAAGCTGAACAGCCAGCCGCGCGCCCAGGATAGGCGCGCCGACGGCGCATACAGCGTCACGCGCGCGGCCACGGCCAGCGCCAGCACCTGGGTGATGGCCAGGGCCCAGCCGGGCAGCGGGCCGGGAGCGAATGTCAGGGCGTGCGCCGCGCCGGCCAGTGTCAGGCCGGCCGCGCCGCGCAGGAGTCGGCCGCGCGGGGTGGGGCTCATGC